>JAITXH010000004.1 GCA_031284845.1 Puniceicoccales bacterium
GCGCAATCGCCGTCACTGCAGGCGGCACGATCGTTGCGCAAAACGTAAGTTCCGCAAATGACAACATCAGCCTGACTGCCACCACGGGTGACATCGAAGTCGGCGCGGTGAAAGCCGGAGCGGGCTCCAGCGAACTTGTCCTCACAGCGGCAGACAGCATTAGCTCCTTGGGCAATGTGCATCTGCAAGGCGGCAACGCCACGCTGACGGCGACTACCGGGGGGATTGCTCTTGGGAACACGCAGTTGGACAGTGTTACAGCCACTTCCGCCGCAGGCACCACGCTCACCGAGCAAGACGCCGTGACGCTTACCAGCGTTACTGCGGGCAATGGTGCAATCGCCATCACCGCAGGCGGCACGATCACTGCGCAAAACGTGACTTCTTCAACGGATAACGGTTCCAATGCCATCTCCTTGACGACTTCTTCCGGGGATATCCAAGTCGGTGCGGTGAAAGCCGGGACGGACGCTAATAGCCTCATCCTCACGGCGGCAGACAGCATCACCTCACTGGAGAATGTGCATCTGCAAGGCGACAATGCCGCGCTGGCAGCGGGAGGCGGAATCGCCCTCGGGAACACCCAATTGAACACCCTCGATGCGCAGGCCTCCGGCGGCGATATCACAATCGTAGAGCAGGATGGGATACAGCTCGCACGCGTGGAAAACACGGCATCTCAGGGGCAGTTTGATCTGACTGCGGACGGGCAGGTTTCTGTCCTTTCCGGCAGCACCGGCGTCTCGACGAATAACGGCGCGGTGGAGATCACCTCGCGCAACGCAGGTATTTATTTCGACAGCACCCTGAAAACAACGGGCGGCGATGTGACACTCGTTGCGCTGGGCACAGTGGAGCAGACCAATGAGGGCAAAATCCTCACCTCCGGTGGCGATTTCCTGGCGCTCACTGACGGAGCTTACCGCCAGCAAGACGGTGCCACGACGAACACCGGGACGGGCACGCTCACCATCGAAACACAGGGGGACATCGTTTTGGCCAACCTGACTTCTGCAAATAACACAGGTGATGCCGTGCGCCTCGTCTCTGCCAATGGCGCGATAACCGGGGAAGGCACTGCCGACCTCGACATCGTGGCCGACGCTTCGCAGGCGGTTGTTTCCCTGAGCGCGAAAAACGGTATCGGCAGCGAATCGAGCGGTGCGCTCGAGACGCAAATCAGCAACCTCGCCGCAGAAGTTACCGGATCGGGCAACACCAACCTCGATAATACCACCGGGCTGCGTGTGCTCACCTCGACGACAGCGGACGGGGCGCAACACATCGCGGTGACTGGCGAATTGCGCGTGGATAAACTTCTTGTGGACACCGCCTCCGGCCCTGTTGCCCATGACGCAGCGGTGCTGGCACGCGAGGGCAATGTTTTACTTGGCGCGGTGGTTTCCACTTCGGGCGACGTTTACGTTACCGCGGAGGAATCCATTTTGAGCCAAGCCACAGGCTCTTCTGTCTCGGCACCGGGGGTAATCTCCTTCACCGCGAAAAACGGCGGAGTCGGTGGGGAAAATGGCGGCGGATTCACTGCCGGCATTGATGGGACGCTCGACCTTGCCGCAAATGGCGACGTTCACATTAACCAGACTCTCGCTGGCAGCAACCTCACCGTAGAGACGATCTCTACTGCAGGTGCACTGACGCTCACATCGTCGGGCGACATCCTCGCCGGCCATCTGTCGGCCTCGGCGGGCGAGACACTGGTCGCAGGAGGCTCATTGATAGATGTCGGCACCATCGGCAATGGCGGCACGACAGGCTCCTTGGCACATCCGATGGACACACAACATCTGGATTACCTGGTCACCAGAGATGTGAGTTTTGATCCCACCCAGGGCGCTAGCGAGGCTCCGGCCTCGGTGACGCTGCATGTGCTGGGCGACGATGGGCGGATAAACGTCGAGACGATTTATGTGCGCGATCTGGTGGCGGCCTTTGCCGACCACAGCACCGTGAACAACGTGCATGTTGAGTCGCCCTCGAAGGCCCTCGAAGTCCAGCTTGCCGGACCCAATCCGGGCGAGCGCATGACGGATGCAAACTGGACATTCAACAATGCCAACGAAATCAACTTCACCACGTATTGGGCGCAATACGGGCGCATCATCTCCGACTCGAATACGTTGAAATTTGCTGATGCCTGGACGCAACATTCGGATATCTCGAGTCCGACGAGTCATATCGTTGCGGACAGCTTGTCGCGGACAGTTCAAGGAGCAGATGTGCAGATCTACTCGGTAAACGAGCGGTTTGTGTTGAACATAATCGGGCGCGAGACGTTCACGGATGCTTATTACATAAACTACAGCGACCAACAGATTGCACAGGGACACTACAACGGTGAGAACAGTCTCATCCTCGAAGGGCGCAAGGAGAACATGCAGCGCATTCGCGAGGAAGAAAGAGCCTTGGAATTGCCCTACATAGATGGCGTGCCTGTGGATGCCGAGGATGGTTCGTTGATACGCTGGGAAGATATCGTGTATCAATTGCAGCCGATCTCCATGAACGAATGAGGCGCAGCACAAATGACGGGGAGCGGGCAGTTGCGCTGAGGGCCAAAGGCCCGACGACATACCAGCCTTGGGCAACGCCCAAGGTGTTCGGTTTTCCCCGGCCGCGAGGGCTGAAAGCCCGACGACATTGGCGGCGGGATGCCTGTCTCTACCGATGTCGTCGGGCCTTCAGCCCTTGGGTTTCGGGGTATCAGTGAAACCTATGGCTCCGCCATAGGTTGGTATGTTGTCGGGCCTTTGGCCCTCAGAGCCGCTGCGCTCCAAATTTTTGAATTTTAATTATTTGTATCTCATTCGCGCCATTTGCGTATTCGCGGCTAAAATGTCTCTTACAAAGAGAAGCTTTTACTCGTAAATGGGGTATAACCAGACAACTGGGCGAAGTCGGAAAAACGCTGTCGTCTCGCCCGCGTTTTTCTGTTTTTTCGTAACTTTCTCTTCTTTGCCGTGAACTCCATTCGCCAACAATCTCAAGCCGCCTCTGCTGCCTTCCGGCTGCCTTTACGCGATGCTGTCTGGCGCGGCATGCACGGACAGTTTGCCGGACAAGGTTCGGGCAGTTCACTCGATTTTCAGGATCACCGTCCTTATTTCCCCGGCGACGATCCCCGCCATATCAACTGGCAGGCTTACGCCCGCACGGGCAACTACACGATGAAGCTTTACCGGCAGGAAGTCAGTCCGCGCGTGGATCTCCTCATAGATACTTCCGCCTCCATGTTTATAGAGGAAGTCAAGGCTGTCCGCGTGTTTGAGTTGGCGGCTTTTTGCGCCGAAAGCGCCCTCCGCCTCGGCGCCGCCCTGCGCATCCACGCGCTCGATACTACAGGCATCCGCCTCATTCCCACCGAGGCTTTGCTTGCGGATGCCGCCGCTGCGCTCACGCCACGCCAGGCTCCGGCGGCCCCCAAGCCTGCGGTGACGAAAACGGCAAGTCCTGCCGCTTTATCGGCAGCCCGCCCTGAACTCACCCGCGCTCCGTTTCGGCATGGCTCGTTGCGCGTGTTCATTTCCGATCTCCTGTTCCCCTCTGATCTTGACGGCTTGCGTCCGCTTGCCACCGGGCAAGGGCGCGGCATCGTTTTCGCCCCTTGGAGCGAGGCGGAGGCATCGCCCGCTTGGGATGGTAATTACCATTTTGAGGACATCGAAAACGGTGCACTGGAACGCCGCCGTGTCACGCCGGCTCTTTTGCGCCGCTACAAGGATGCCTATGCGCGCCACTTCGACACTTGGCGCGATGCGGCCCGCCGCCATGGGATCCGCCTCGCCCGCACGGGCACCGGCACTGCTCTCACCCGGACGCTTCGCTCTGAGGCTTTGCCCGTCGGCGCCGTGGAACCTTGCGCGTGAGGTGTTTTCCCGGAAAAAAACCAGCCCGTAAACGCGAGCTAAACCGTCTTTTATTATGACTTGTGCCAAAACTATTCTCGGCGAATTACATGCATTGGCCTCTCCGGAACGTGCCCGGGGAATGCAACATTTTTTCAAAACCGGGCCGGGTGAATACGGTGAAGGCGATTGCTTTCTGGGTATCTCCGTGCCTCTAGCCCGCACAGTCGTCCGGCGGCATAAGGCGCTGGTGGCACCGGAGGAACTCGGCGCATTGCTCGCTTCGCCGTGGCATGAAGCACGCTTTGTCGCATTGGTGTTGATCACTGAGCACAGCCTGCGTGCGGATGATGCCGGACGCCGGATGTGGGCAGATTTTTATCTCGAGCACCGGGCGGGGGTGAACAATTGGGATCTGGTGGATGTCTCGGCGCCGCAAGTTCTCGGCTCGGTGGCATGCGACGATCCGAAAATACTTTGGATACTCGCCCGTTCCGGCAATTTGTGGGACGAACGCATGGCCATGCTTGCCACATTTTTTGACATCCGGCGCGGGCGCTTTGACCTCACGCTCGCTCTGGCGGAACACTTCATCGGAAATCGTCAGGATCTGATGCACAAGGCCGCAGGTTGGCTCTTGCGCGAAACGGGCAAACGGGACGAGGGCACATTGCGGGCTTTTTTAAATGCTCATGCCTCCGTCATGCCGCGCACTATGTTGCGTTATGCGATCGAGAAGTTTGAACCTGAAGAGCGGAAGCACTTTTTGAAATTCGGGACGGGGAAGACCGCTGCGCCCCAGAGGGATTAGGCAATCGCCATTGGCTATCGGGGAGAGTGCAGAATTTACCATTTACGAGTAAAAAACTTCCCTTTTGAACCTGTTTACAATCTTTTGAGAAATACTTTGTGCCGTGTATCGGGAGCGCAACCCTAAGGTCGTTAAGGATCTTAATGGAGCGGGCAGCGGAAGTGCCTCAGCCTATCATGAAAACTAGTGTGGATTTCTTCACGGTGCCAACGGCACCAGACTCATTAGTCCAGGGCAACGCCCTGGGTATAAATAAGAAAAATACACCGCCGCCCTGAAAGGGCGGGACACGAAGAGACATGCAGCCCATGAGGGCACCGGATATTCTCACAACGATTCCTATTAACAAATGCTCTTTTGTTTCGCCCTTACAGGGCGATGTTTTTTATTGCGTTATTACCCAGGGCGTTGCCCTGGGCTAAGGAGTCTGGTGCCGTTGGCACCACAGAAAAGCCAGCGTTTTACTGAGATTGCAAACAGGTTCTTAGAAGAGTCATTCTGCCGCGCATCTTCGGCTAAAAATGGTTTATCTTCGGGCCTTGATTGGAAACGATTCTTAGGGGGAAAATTTCGGCACAAATGGTATTACTCCTCCCACTCCCTCTACGCCTTCACGGCGACCACTTCGTAAAGCGATTTCTGCGACCCGTAGCGGGAGACTGTCTGTTTTTCGAGAAAACGAAGGACAAATTGCCCTTCGAGGACGGTGTGGATTTTCTCTTCTGAAAAATACTGGCGCGGCAAAGCATCTGTGCCGATGGTGGATAGATCCCATGAACTGGCGGCATCGGGTGGCGCACCAGTTTCGTCAAAGGCGTTAACGCGAAATGCGAACAGACCATCGGGACGCAGCCGGGCGCGAATCGCTGCAAAAACTTTTCGCGTATCTTCCAGATTAAAATAGTGAAGCGAGAGGCTGGCTACGATGAGGTGCCAAGCGTCTTCGGGAAGGGCAGGGACGGGAAGCACATGGTCGAGTGCAAGCAAATCGGCCTGCACATGCCGCGCACCGGAGTTGCGCCGGAGCGAGAGTGCAAGGGCGTTGGCGGAGAGGTCGGCGGCGGTGACTTCAAACCCCTGTGCGAGCAACCATGCGGTGTCGTGCCCGGCCCCGCAACCGAGGTCAAGAGCGCGTTGGCGCACTCCGGCAGGAGGCGCGGGGACGTGGCGGGCAAGCCAGGGATTAGGCTGTTTGTCTCGTGCTTCGGCTGTCCCGTCGAGGGCTTCTGCATAACGGCGTTCCCATGTCGCGAGCGCGTCCGCTGTGGTGTGGTTGTGACTCATGGCTGCTTATTGGTTGTTAGCGAAAAGGTAATCGAGGGTGCCGATTTTTACCTTATTAACAGGCGAGATCTCTTTCCAACACCTCTGCTTCAAGCTCGCGGCGGAATTGGCTGGTGTAGAGTTCATAATAATGGCCGCGCTTGGCTAAAAGTTCGGCATGGGTGCCGGACTCCTCAATGCGGCCTTTGTTAATCACCAAAATACAATCCGCCGTGCGAACCGTGCTGAGCCGGTGCGCAATCACAAAGCTGATGCGCCCGCGCAAAACCGTTTCCAAACCGCGCTGAATAAGCTGCTCGGTCTCGGTGTCTATGGACGAAGTGGCCTCATCCATGACAAAGATTTGCGGGTCGGCCAAAAGCGCACGGGCAAAGGAAACAAGCTGCTTCTGCCCGGTCGAAAGACGGTTTCCGTTTTCCCCGACCGCAGTGTCGTAGCCGTGTTCCAGTTGCATGATGAACGGGTGGGCGTTGACGAGACGCGCCGCGTCTTCGACCTGCGCATCGGTGGCGTTGAGCCGCCCGTAGCGGATGTTGTCGCGCACGCTGCCCTGAAAAAGATGCGGCGTCTGGAGAACGATACCGAGTTGCGATTGGAACCAGAGAAGACTGCGTTCGCGGTAGTCGAGTCCGTCCACGAGGATGGCCCCGGAGGTCGGTTCGTAGAAACGGCAGACCAGCGAAACAATCGTGCTTTTCCCGCCACCGGAAGCCCCGACGAGTGCAATAGTCTGTCCGGTGCGGACGGTCAGGTTGAAATCGGTGAGGACATCCGGCCCCGTTTCGTAATGAAAAGTGACATTGCGAAACTCGACGGCCCCGATTCGCGCCGAATGTCCGTCCGGAGCAACGGCAGCAACGGCATCGGCCTCGCTCTCATTTTTAATTTTTAATTTTTCATTTTTAATCCGTGTCTCCACTTCCGCGCTGTCCTTGATTTTGGGTTCCGTCGCAAGCAGCCCCATGACGCGTTCGCCTGCGGCTTGCGCCGCTTGCATTTCGGCGAGCATACGGGCGATGTCGTTGAGCGGATGGAAAAAGTGTCCGGCGAATTGGACGAAGGCCACGAGGGTGCCGAGGGAGAGGGCGTCGGTGAAGACGAGGTAGCCGCCGCGCCAAAGGGCCAGGCCGCTGGCGAACGCGCCGAGCGTGGTGACGATGGGGAAGTAAAAGGCGTTTTGCCGGGCATTGAGGACGGAGGCGGCGAACATGCGTCCAGTGAGGCCCTGAAATTCGGTGAGGTTTTGTTGTTCGCGGACGAGCGTCTTGGTGGTGCGCACGCCTTGGATGGATTCGCTGTAGTTGGCGATGATTTGCGAGTTGTAGCGGCGCACGTCGCGGGCGGAGCGGAGCATCCGGCGTTGGAACCAGATGGAGATGACGGCGAACGGGGGAAGCGCGGCGATGACAATCAGGCCGAGTTGCCAATTCATCCACAGGAGGGCGAAAGAGACGATGACGACGTAAAAGAAGTCGGCGGCGATGTTTCGCGTGCCCCAGGCGATGATGCGGGCGAGACGGTCGCAATCGCTGGTGAGGCGCGAGATGAGCCAGCCGATGGGGTGCGTGTCGTAGTAGGAAAACTCAAGTTCCTGGAGGCGTTGGAATCCTTCGAGGCGGATGTCGTGGGCGAGGCGGTGGGCGAGGTTGCCGGAGATGCGGATGAAGAACCAGACGCTGGTGCCGAAGGCGAGGGAGTAGGTGGCAAAGGCCGCGGCGTAGAGGGCGAATGGGGCGGCGGTGCCGTGCTCGACGGCGCCGTCTATCGCCCAACGGATGAGGAAGACGAGGCTGGACTCGATGAGCGAGGTGACGATGGCGGCGAACAGGAGCAGGAGTAGGTAGTTGCGCACGCGGAGGGCGCGTTTGAAGACTTTTATCCAAAGACCTGCATCGAGATTTGCGCGAAATTCGTCTTCCTGGTGTGAGATTGCAGCGGGTGGTGGCATGTGAAAGAGAAGATTTGAAATCTGAGATTTGAAATTGTTTTTTGAGGACCGTTTTTGATGCTTGGAGATCAGAGATTTGGAATCGGTAATAGATATTTCAAATTTCAAATCTGCCTCTCTCCGTCAGGCAGCGAAGGAGGTTTCATGAAGCTCGGATTCGATGTTGCTCTGGAGTTGCCAGAGGCGGCGGTAGAGGCCTTCACGGGACTCCAATTCGGCGCAGGTGCCAGTCTGGACGATGCGCCCGTGCTCAAGGACGAGGACGCGGTCGGCATGGGCAAGCGTGGAGAGGCGGTGCGCGATGACGAGCGTGGTGGCGTTCCCGTGGCGGCGGCGCAGGGCGCGGATGATGAGTGCTTCGGTCTCGCTGTCCACGGCGCTGAGGGCGTCGTCGAGGAGGAGGAGCGGCGGCTTTTTGACGAGTGCGCGGGCGATGGCCATGCGTTGGCGTTGTCCGCCGGAAAGCGTGATGCCGCGTTCGCCGATGAGCGTGTCGTAGCCGTGGTCGAAACCGGTAATGGATTCGTGGATACAGGCGTCGCGGGCGGCGTTTTCGAGTTCGTGTTGGGGCGCATCGTAGCGGCCAAGGCGGAGGTTGTCGCGGAGCGTTTTTGCGTAAAGAAAAGGCTCCTGCATGACGACTCCGGTGGTAGCGCGCACTTCCTTGCGCGGGATAGTGGAAAGCTCGCGTTCGTTGATGCGGATGCTGCCGGTGTCGCCGGGGCCGTTGTAGTCGTAAAGCCGCAGGAGCAGGTGCATGAGCGTGCTCTTGCCGGCACCGGATGGGCCGATGATGGCGATGGTCTCGCCGGGAGCGGCTTCAAAGTTGATGCCTTCGAGCGCGGGGCGCATCATGCCTTGGTGCGTGAAACGCAGATCGCGAACGACGAGGTGGGTGCCTGCCCTCGTGCCACCAGTTTCCAAACCTGCGTCGCCGTGCACCGGCGGTGCGGCGGTGGGGGCGTTCGAGCGCGTCGTCGCCGGACTCGCTGGTGTTTGTCCGTCGGAGCCGGTTTGAGAACCTGTGCTACGGGGCGCGTCGTCGGCTTCGACGGGCTGTGCGAGCACTTCGCCGATGCGTGCGAGGGCAATGGTAGTTTTGCCGAGGTCGGAGAGCACGCGGCCCATGCCGCGCACCGGTGCCAACATGATGACCAGATAGGCCGCAAACGCAAAAAGTTCGCCGAGCGAGAGCGTGCCGTGGGCGACCCACCACACGCCGCAGAGGAGCGTCAGGCCGCGCTGGCCCGTGCAGACGCCGTCGCAAATGGACCAGTAACGCGCCATGAGGAAATTCATGCGGAGGCTCTTGTCGCGAAACTCGGCGTTGGGCACCTCGAAGCGGCGTGTCTCGAAGTCCTGCCGCGCAAAGGCGCGGACGACACGGATGCCGGTGAGGTTTTCCTGGACGATGCCGGTGAGCACGCCTTCGGTCTCCTCGATGCTCTTGAAGATGCGGCGCACGTTGCGGAAATGCGTGTAACTATAAACGAGCAGGGGTGGGATGGTGAGGAAGGAGATGAGCGTCATCCACGGGTTGAGGAGGAGCATCAACGGCAAGACGGTGAGCAGAAGGATGAGGGCGTTGCCGATTTCCATGATCTGCATGGCGAAAAATTGCCGGATGATTTCGATGTCGCTTGTGCAGCGTTGGACGAGGTCGCCGGAGTTGGCGCGGTCGTGGTAACGGGCAGGCAGGTGGTTGAGGTGGTTGTAGAGGCGGTCTTTGAGGTCGCGGGCGATGCCGTCGCTGGCGAGCGAGGAGAGCCAGCCTTTGAGGTAGGAGAATGCGCCGGCGAAGATGGAGAGACCCGTCATGGCGACGACGGCGAGCCAGAGTTTGGCGCGGAGGTTTTCGGCACCGCCGAGCGCGGCGAGCACGGTGGCGAGCAGTGGCGAAATTTCGCGAACGGGGATTTTTGCGTGTTCGAGGGTGGGCGCGGTGGCGATGGCGTGGTCGAGGGCGACGCTTCCGGCGAGCGGGACGAGATAACCGAGACCGACGGCGAGGAGCAGGCAGATAAATGCGATAATGCAGCGCAGGCGTTGCCCGTGCATCAACTGCCAAAGGAGGGCGATGTTGGAATGTGAAAGTGGTGTTTGTGGTGCTGATGTGCTCATAATGGAATGCCGGAGCAGTCGGGCGCAAAAAAGTGTGTTTCCAGGATAAATCCGGGTGCGCGAGGCTCCTGATGAGAAGGCTTTCCGTGGTTGTGTGCGGTCAAGCTCTTGCGAGGATCGCCATCTGAAATGTTTTACCAGAATGGCGCTACGGACAGTTTGGTCGTGTAAAACGGCGTCTAAGAAAGAAACGAAGGGAAAAGTGCAAGTTTTAAGTAGTTTTCTTTACTCAATAAGAAATGTTAAGAGGGGCAGAAGCGCCTACTGTCCAGATCTTCTTAAACTCCCTAATCCCGAATTCCCAGCCGCGGGTAATTATTGCAAATCTTCTTTGGAGGGAAGCGAAACGCACACACGGGAAGCCTCTACCCAATGCCCTGGACGCGCTTCCACAAATGGCGGGCGCGTCATGAGGTCGGCTTCTGTGAACGGGTGCCCGGAACGCGGGGCAAAACGGCATCCAGGCTTCAGTTCCGCCAATGCGGGCACCATGCCTTCGATGGAAAAGAGGGGAGTCTTCGGGGTGGAATCAAGGGCGGGGATCGCCCGCAGGAGGGCTTGCGTGTAGGCGTGCAGCGGGGTGTCAAAAATCGCCGACACGCCAGCGCGTTCTACGATGCGCCCGGCATACATGACGGCGACTTCGTCGCAGTTTTCGGCGATGACGCCGAGGTCGTGCGTGATGAGAATAATGGAAGTGTGGAACTCTTTTTGAAGCGATTTGAGGAGTTCGAGGATTTGCGCCTGAATGGTGACATCGAGCGCAGTGGTCGGCTCGTCGCAAATGAGAAGGGAGGGGTTGCAGGCGAGCGCCATGGCGATGACGACGCGCTGGCGCATACCACCTGAGAGTTGATGCGGGTAGGCTTGCATGCGCTCGGTGGCGGCGGGAATGCCGACTTTGCCCAGCAAGGAGAGCGCGTGCTGCTCCGCTTGCTCAGGGGAGAGAGTGGTGTGGAGCGTGATGGATTCCGTGAGTTGGCGCCCGATGCGGTGCGCGGGGTTCAGCGCGGACATCGGCTCTTGAAAGACCATGCCGATCTTGTTGCCGCGGATCTTGCGCAATTCGTCCAGAGGCAGGGTGGTTAACTCCTGATCTTCAAAGAAAATGCGCCCGCCGGTGATTTTCCCCATGGGCTGTGAGAGGAGGCGCATGATGGCAAAGGCGGTGACACTCTTCCCGGAGCCTGATTCTCCGACGATGCCGAGCGTCTTGCCGCGCGGCACGGCGAAGCTCACTCCGTCCACGGCAGTCAGGTGTCCGCCTTCGGTGTCGAAGCCTACGGTGAGATTTTCTACGCGGAGGATGGAGTCGTGCATTGTCAGCGTTCGGAGTTGTATTTGTCGTGGACTTGCACGACGGGCTGACGCGGGGCGGCCGCGCGGCTTGTCGTGCCGCGCTCGGCTTCGTCCAGCCAGAATGTGCCTGTTTCGAAAATATCGTCGCTGCTCTTCATCCCGAACTCCGGCGCGTATTTCACCCAATGCCATGAGGCGATGCGGTAGGTGACCACTTTGAAGCCGGGCACGAAGCTGGCTTCGTCGTGGATGCGCTGCTGGATTTCGTGCCCGAGTGTCTGCACTTCAGATTCCGTCTTTGCAGCGCGGTGCTTGTCTATGAGGTCGGAGAGGGCTTTGTCGCGTGTGCTCGTGATGTTGTTCGTCTGGCGTTTGGGCACTTCCACGCCATCGGCATTGGTTTCGACGGCGTTTTCGATGTGAAAACCTTCCCAGAAGGTGGGGTATTTATTGGAGACGTTCCAAGCGGTGAAGGCGATATCGTGTTTTTTCTCCTGCGTTTTTTTGAAAAAGGTGGTGGTTTCCAGGGCCTCGGGCCGGAACTCGACGCCGGCTTTGCATGCGGAGTCTATGAGCGTGGGCAGGCATTTGCGCTGGTCGGTATCGCGGCAGGTGAGCTGGAAGCTGAGGCGTGCGCCTGTCGCCGGATTGGTGAGGATGCCTTTGGAATCGCGCCGGGTGTAGCCGGCGGCGGCAAAGTAGCGCATGGCGGCATCGGGGTCGTAGGGGCGGGCGCGGATGGCCGGGTTGGTGAATTTGCCGAAGCCTTCTGCGTATTGGTTGAGGCGCTGGTAGTCGCCCCGGTAAAAGGTGTTGATGACGCGCTGCCAGTCGGTGGCGTGCTGGATGCCAAGGCGGACGTTGAGGTCGTCGAGGCCGGGTTTGATGGTGTTGAGGAAGAGGCCCCAAGTGGGGCAGGGGCGGTCGTAGTAGAAGGTGTGTTTCTCGATGAGGCCTTTTTGAAAAACGGTTTCGTTGTCGAGGGAATACCAGAACTTTGGAATGCGGATTTCCATGAAATCCAGATCGCCGAGGAGGAACATCTGGTAGCTTTTGGCAGGGTCGCGCACGACGCGGTAGGTGATGTGGGCAGCGTTGTAGCGGTGCCGGTAGTAGCGGAGGGAATCGCCCCACCAGCGGTCGAGGCGGTCGAGGGTGATGCTTTGTTCGTGGACGACTTTTTGATAATTTATGTGGTAGGGGCCGACGCCGGGTTGCTCGAGGAACTTGTTGCGCACGGGGTAGTCCGGCCCGAGGTCTTTGAAGAAATTGCGGGGAGTCGGCTCGATGGAGGTGTTATAGATGGGGTCGGGGCGTTCGTCGGGCAGGGTGATGGCGATAGTGTAGTCGTCGAATTTGGTGATGCCGGCGAATTCTGTGGAGTAGAAATCGTTATACCAGGGGGCTTTGATGTGGGGGGATGTGTAAAAATAAAAGGTGAAGAAATAGTCGTCTGCGGTGACGGGTTGCCCGTCGTTGAAATGCACGGCGGGATTGAGTTTGTAATAGACGGTTTTGCGATCTTTGGAGACGGCCCAGTGGGTGGCGGTGCCGGGAATGGGGTTGTCGGTGTTGGGGTGGGGCATGGTGAGTGCGACGAGGTAGTTGTCATACATGTAGCCGCGGAAGGCGTGGTTGGAGTTCGGCCCGACGCGGCGCAGGGTGGGCGGGTAAGTGGCGATGGCGAAGGTGACGGTGCCGCCGCGTTTGGCGTCGGGAGAGGAGAATTCGGGGTCAGTGTCGTTGGTCTGCCAGACGAGGTCTGCGGGCAAGTCGGCAGGTGTGGCGAAGTGGTAAAAGCCCGGGCGTGTTTTGTAGTGTGCGGCGGCTTCGGGGGATTGGTGAACCTCCCCGGGGCGCATGTCGGCGGCGGACATGCGCGGGAGCAGGAACAGGAGCGCAATGAGTTTGAAGAGTGTGCGGCGCGTCATGGGCAGTGCCGTGTGCTAAAGGCGGATGAGGGGAGGAGGTGGTTTTTGTTTAATTGCGCCGGTTGAGGAACAACTGGATCACATACCAGAGGAGGGTCATGAAGCCTGCGAATATCACCACTGCGGCACCGACATACTGGTCGGGGGCATATTTTTCTTTTACCTGCCAAGTTTGCCAGAGGATGGCGGCGCTCATCAGGACGATCATTGCCAGCGAAAACCAGGAGCCGGGGTTGATGCCGAAAACGGAGAAGAGGATGATGGCACCGAGGGCGGCGAAGCTGCCGATCGTCACTGCGGTGCGCAGAAAGGAAAAATCCGTCCGCGTCATAAATACGGTGGCGGTGAGCGCGAAGGCCAGCAGGCCGGTGACGGCACCTGCGGGGGCGAGGATTTGCATGATGTCGCCGCTGGTCCGGGCGGCCACTAGTGCGATGAGCGGCACGAAGATAACTGCTTCGGCGAAGATGTAGAGGGCCAGCCCTGCGTATTGGGCGAGGCGGGAGCTTTGCGAAAACGCCAGGTTTTGCGCAACGGAGGTGCCCACCCAGAAGAGGCCGAGCACAATCAGCCAGCCGAAACGGCCAGAGCCGAGGGCGAAGTTGCAGATGGGTAGGTAGGCTCCGGTGAAGAAGAGCGCGCCGAGCACGCCCGCCCATGCGATGAAAGCTAATGCCGCCAGTCCGTAAGCTTTGCGGTAAAATGAGGCCTGCACGGCACCACTGGTTTCGGCTACCACGAAAGGATTGTCGTATGATTCCATAGTGGGCGGGAGGCTTGAGCGTTTCGCGGCGCTGTCAACTTCCTTGTATCCAGACGGCAGGTCGCCGCACCCGGAACGTCCGGCGGGTGGGTGCCTGTCACTCTTTGTCCAATCCCCAGCGCGCCCGCAGCCATTTTTCCGCCGGGGCAAACAGTGCCCGGTCTGCGGCGAGGCCGATCAGGACGATCAGCAGCATCACGCCTATTACCTGATCCATGCGCAGCATTTCCCTCCCGTTGTGCAAGAGCCAGCCGAGGCCGTAGCCGGAGAGGATGGTGACATAGATTTCCGCCGCCATGAGCGAGCGCCACGCGAAAGCCCAGCCTTGCTTCATGCCGCTCATCACGACCGGGAGGGCGGCGGGGAGCAATACGCGCCGCCACAGGTGCAGTCCACCCGAACCCATGGTGCGTGCGGCACGTATGTAGAGTGGAGGCACGGTGCGCACGCCTTGTTCGGTGGCGAGCATGAGCGACCACAAGGTGCCCATTACGACGACAAACAGGATGGCGCTCTCTGTGGGGCCGAACCAGATGAGTGCGAGCGGCACCCAGCAGACGCTGGGCAGCCCTTGCAGGCCGAGTGCGACCAGCCCTACGGTCTCCCGGAAAAAGTCAAAACGTGCGGAGATCAAGCCCAGCGGGATGCCCAGCGCAAAGCCGGTAAGGTAACCAAAAATAAGCCGTTTCAAGGTGACATGTGCCGCCTCGACGAGTGTGGAATCGAGCACGGCGGCGAACACCTGCCCGGAGGAAGAGGGCAGCGCGCCGCCCTCCTTGTCTTTTCCGCCGCGTATTGTCTGGGGCGGCTTGTGCCTGCTGACGCCATCGGTGGCACTTGCCCACAGGTAGGCGGCGACTTCGGTGGGAAGTGGCAGGAGGCGTGCGCGGGCACTGTCGGCGTTGTCGCTGTTATGGCCGATACCCTCCAGCGCAAAGAGCACGGCGGCAAAAGTGGCGAGGATGACGAGCCAGTGCTTCATTGGATGTCCTCTTTGTTGAGGTATTGTTTGAGCGCAGTGGTGACGCTTTGCGAGATTTCAGCCACTTGCGGGCTGTTCATGTCGCGGGGGCGGGGGAGCTTGATTGGGAAGATTTCCCGGATGCGCCCCGGATGCGGCGAGAGGAGGATGACGCGGTCGCCCATACAGACGGCTTCGCGGATGTTATGTGTCACGAAGACGATGGTTTTGCGCCGTTGCATGAAGATGTGTTGCAGGTCGCTGTAGAGTATCTCGCGGGTGAGGGCATCGAGTGCGGAAAACGGCTCGTCCATGAGCAAAATGCCCGGGTTGGGCGCGAGGCAGCGGGCGAGCGCGACACGTTGCCGCATGCCTCCGGAGAGTTCGTGGATGTTGGCGTGGACGGATTTTTCCAAGCCGACGAGATTGAGGTAAAAAAGCGCCACTTGCTTGCGTTCGGCGTTGTTGAGAGTGGGCTTGAGTTTGAGTCCGAACAGGATGTTGCCGAGCACGTCGAGCCATGGAAACAGGGCGGCTTCCTGAAACATCACCATGCGGTCGCGCCCGGGGCCGGTAATGGCCGTGCCGTCGAGCAGCACCTCGCCCTCTGTTTGTGCGTCCAGCCCGGCGATGAGGTTCAGGATAGTGGATTTGCCACACCCGCTCGGGCCGACAAGACATACGAATTCACCTTCGCCGACTTCCAGCGAAAAATTTTCCAATGCCAGTGTCGGGCCACTGCGTCCGGCAAACTGTTTGCGGACACTGCGCAAAGAAAGTTTGCCCGATGTGATATTGAGCAGTTCCTGCTCAAGGATGTTGCTCGGTCGGGGCATGGCGGAAAAAGTTATCCAGATTGGGGCGCGATTTGAGCATTCCGATGGCGAAGGCGTCATCCACGAATGCCTGCATCGCCGGACGGTTCACCTCGGTGCTGAATGTGATGCGCTTGAATGCGGTGGCGACGAGATCGGGATCGAGCTTTGTCCGGGTGATGCGTTCAAGTCCGCGGTGCAGGCTGGCGGCGGCTTCGTCCGGGTTTGCCTTTATCCAGGCTGTTAGCTCGGCATGCGCTTTGCTGAAGGCGTCTGCGATTTCGCGGCGCTCGCGCATCGTTTTTTCACTGGCGACGAGGATGGTCGTGATGTCGCCGGGTTGCTCGAGGACGATTTTGCCATTGTAATCGCGTACGAGGCGCGTGACCCAAGGTTCGACAGTCCATGCGGCGTCTATGTGTTTTTGGCCGAAGTTCTGGACGAGTTCCGGATTTTGCGAAGGAATAACCTGTGCGTCCCCGCCTGTGGTTAGTATCTTCAGCCCGCCTTTGATGAGCCATGAGCGGCAGGCCACATCCTGCGTGTTGCCGAATTGAGGCGTGCCGATTTTTTTGCCAACGAAATCTCCGGGGGTGCTGGCATTGGAGTCGGACTGGACGACCAGAGCACTGCCGCCTTGCGCCGCGCCGACCAACTGGCGGATGTCGCGTCCGCCTGTGTTCGCGTAGGCGTTGAGTGCAGGGTTTGGCCCCACGTAGGACAATTCGACCGTCCCGATAAGAAGCTGCTCCATGGCGGTCGGGCCGGCATTGAATGCAAACCACTCGACACGCACGCTACCCGGCAGGCGTTTGGCATACCAGTCGCGCCCTTCGGCTTCCATTTGCCGGGCGATGATAGCCTGCGCATGAGTGATGTTGGGAAAAAAACCAACGCGCAATGGAGTAACGGATTTTGCTTTGTTGTCGCTGTCGCAACCGACGACTACAGCCAAAAACAAGAGCGCGAGCACCGCAACGGGGGTGATGACATTTTTCATAATTTTCAGGGATAAATGGATTGCAATATTTTCGGGGCTAATATCTGCACCCCGCATCAATTGCGGCAGAGAAAGCGCCACAGGCACAAAACTCAACTCCAAAATGTGCCTGTGCAGGACGGCAGAGGCGGAATACACGAAGTGAAAGAAAAAAGTTGTTTTTTACCGTTTTGCCCCTAGGACTGCCCCTCGCAGATAAATAAAGTTGTCTGAGGTATCGGCCCTGCCGGTCAAACATCAACTGAAAACTTCTATAAAATGTTCGCCATGAGATATGTAAAATCGCTGATGCAACACTCGTTGCTTCTTGTCATAGCGGCCTTCGCCTTCGTGTGCGGGGCTGCAACTCTAGGTGCCCAGACGGGCGTTTGGAACTTCACGGGTGCAGTTTCTGAGGGAAGCCTTTCTCCGCAGAGACTCTTCTCAACCTCAACAGAGGGGACGCTTACTATCGCTAACGCAAGTGGTAACGCTTATCAGGTGACCTATGGTTGGAACGGGCAAGGTGACACATTTACACTGACTAGAGACGGGGATGTCTGGCGTCAGGATTCCGTTGTGCCCGACGCTTCCTCGCCCTCTCTCAAGCACCACACCCGCGTCAAACTCGTCCGCGTGGACGATGCGACCTTCCTCTTTTACGTGGCCAAAGCCGTTGTCAACGCTTCCGGCAGCATCCAGTCCCAATACAGCATCATTGGTGTATTGACTGCGGATGCACGGCCCGTCGCCGCCACTGCGGGGTGGACGGATAGTTTCTCCTTTAATTCAGCAGATTTTAATTTCAACGGACGGGCCACCGAGTTGAAATATGAAGATGGCAAGGGCAGCGGAACCATCACATTCGAGTCCGCCCGCAACTACTATAAGATGAAGGGAGGAATTAACTGGGATCGTGGGTATTACGACAAAGACGGCGTCTATACCGGTTCCGGTAGCAGCTATGGCGACTATAAGGGCGATATCGGCTGGGTTGCCGTGTCTCCTGTGTTGCTCGCGTTCGAAGATACCACTGCCGGCGACCTCGTCCGCAATTACACATTTCAGCTCTCCGGAGGGCGTATTGGCTTTGTTGCCGCGTATGTCAGTTATTACGATATCGCTGGCACGCTCGCAATAGGGACATCCGCCAGCGGCACCACGCCCCCTCCTGACGATGGCGGCACGACTCCTCCTTCCGACGGTGGTGGCACCACGCCTCCTCCTGATGACGGCGGCGGCACGACTCCTCCCTCTGATGGCGGTGGCACCACGCCTCCTCCTGACGATGGCGGCACGACCCCTCCTAGCGACGGTGGTGGCACTACGCCCCCTTCTGATGGCGGCGGCACTACGCCTCCTAGCGACGGTGGTGGCGTTACGCCTCCTTCTGATAGCGGCGGCACGTCCGGCACATGTGGGACCGGAAGCCATACCGGATGCAAAGGTCCGACGGATTGCCGCGAATGCCGGCTCAGAATCACCACGCAGCCCGTTCCTTCCGTGGCATTGTCTTCTGGCAAATCGGCCACGCTGAAAGTTGCTGCTGTTGCGGGTTGCTGCAAAGAATCCGCCAAGTTCGGGTATCAGTGGTATAAAGACGGAGCGGCTATTGGTGGAGCTACTAAATCTTCCTACACGATCAAAGCCGCCAAAGGCTCTGATGCGGCAGCGGGTGTCTATTATGTGATCGTATCCAATCTCGCAGGCACCGTCACCAGCGACAGTTCTTTTGTTAACGTGTTGGTGTCTCCCGCTATCGCTGTGCAACCCGCATCGCAAAGCGCTTCGGCGGACGACGATGTGGAATTCTCCGTTGGCGCCACTGGCACGGATCTCAATTACCAGTGGAAATTTAACGGTAAAGATATTCCAGGTGCCAATGATGCCACGCTTGTCGTTTCGGCGGCGGCAGCGACAGCGGGTAAATACACTGTAGTCGTGTCGAATGCCGCTGGCAGCATCGCCAGCAAACCTGCTACGCTCAGTGTGCTTACACCTCCGGAGATCGTGAAAGATTTGCCGGACGATGTGAGTGTGGCGGCAGGCAAAAGCGTCACGCTCTCGGTCAAAGTCACCGGATCTGCGAAACTCACTTACCAGTGGTACAGGGACAATGACGAACCCATCGCCAAGGCTACGGGGACAAGCTACCAAGTGAAGGCTGCGAAAAATTCCGATGCCGCCGAAGGTTACTACTATGTGGTGGCCACCAATCCGGTCGGCGAAGCTGTCAGCAATTATGCGTATGTCAGCGTCCTCATCCCGATTGCCATTACAGAGCAACCAGGGTCGGCCAGCGTTCTTGAGGGTGAAGACGTGACATTCCATGTTGCTGCCACAGGGAGTGATCCGATCGAGTACCAGTGGAAATTCAACGGCAAAGACATCGAAGGTGCTGACGATGATACGCTCGTCGTCACGGCCTCTGCCGCCACCAATGGCAAATATACCGTGGTGGTGTCCAACCCCATCGGCAGTGTCACCAGCAAGCCTGCTACGCTCAAGGTGGACACGACCTCACGCTCCAAATATGAGGACGAGTATGCCAAATGGGAGAAGAAAGCCAAAGAGCAGTATGAGATCCAAGTGACGGAAGATATCTCCTGCTTGGAGTTGTGCCGCCAAACTGGAAAGCTCCTGAAAGAATATCAGGAGAAAATGAAGAAGGTGCGCGAGGAAGCCGCTTCGAAGAGGATTTTCATCACGCCTTCGTATTACGAGACAGTTGTTCTCGACAGAAGAGGTTGCTGCTGCTGCATATAACTTGAGATGCAAAAGTAAGTTTTCTTATTCGATCTGCCTGTGAAATATGCAGGTCGAGAACAAAGGACTGGAGGGCGATTGTCTTCCAGTCCTTTGATTTTTTTTGCGGTCGTCTCATGAAAATTCGACCGTAAATTGTGTTTTTCTTGCATCCCTCACGCCCTCCGTTAAACCCCGGCGCAAAGTGAATGCTTCCACTGTTTTGGGGACGACTATAGAGTTTGTGATTATATTTGCGTTGGTTTTTGCCAACGGTTTCTTCGTTGCCGCAGAGTTTGCCCTCGTCAAGGTGCGTTCCAGCCAACTCCGCCCTTTGAGTAAAAACGGTGGCTTGCGCGTGCGGCTCGCCATCCGGGCTACCGAACATCTTGATGCCGTCCTCTCTGCCACGCAATTTGGGATCACGCTGGCTAGCTTGGCCCTTGGTTGGGTCGGTGAGCCTTTTCTCGCCCGGCGCATTGCCCCCGTGCTGGCTTGGTGTGGGGTTACCGACGAAACCGCAGTTTCCTCTTTCGCATTCGGCCTCGCCTTTGCCATCATCACATTTTTCCATATCGTGCTTGGCGAGCTTGCTCCGAAGTCGCTTGCCATCCAGAGGGCCAAAAGCATCTCCCTCTGGACAGCCGCGCCGCTCATGTTCTTTTACTGGACGCTTTATCCGTTTATCTGGGCGTTGAACAATACCGCCAATCTGCTTTTGCGCCTCGTCGGGCTTGGCACCACCAATGGACAGCAGCATGAAGGGAATGCCTTCAGCACGGATGAGCTTGAATACGTTTTCAGCCGCGCCAGCCACCTGTCCCCCCGCGATGCCCTTGTCAACCGCCTCATGGTGCAGACACTCCGCGTGCGCAATACCACTGCACGCCAGATCATGTTACCGCGTGATAAAGTCATCGCACTGTGGCTGGACAAGTCGCTCGAGGAAAATCTGCAAACCGCACGTAAGTCCGGACGTAGCCGATATCCCGTATGCGAGGGCGAGATGGATAATGTGCGCGGTCTCATCCTCGCCCGCGAATGGCTTTGGCAGATGCAGACATTGGGGGAAAGGTGCGAATTCAAGACGCTCATCCGCCCCGTTCTCGACTTTCGCCTCACTACGCCAGTCCCCGTCATGATTGAGCGATTCCGTTCTGCACGCAGCCATTTGGCTGTGGTTTTGGACGATGAGCACCACCTCGCAGGCATCGTCACCTTCGAAGATGTGCTGGAAGAAATCGTCGGCGATATCCGTGACGAGCTCGACCTCGGGCGCGGTTACGTGTTTTCGCGCAAGCCCAATTCGATCCTTGTGCATGGCGACATGCCGGTGCGCGAGCTTCAAGCCGAGACGGGTTGGGCCTTTGAAGCCTCGCCCAACGAAACCGTTGGCAGTTGGATGTTGCGCCACATGGACAACAACAATCCGCGCCGCAACGATTCCGTTACCATCGGCGAGTTCCGGATTACTGCTGATGAGGTGTCCGGCGACAACCGCCTCCGCCGCGTTGACATCACGCGCATCGAAGACGGAGACGCTCAGGAGGCTCTCGCGCAGCAAAATCCGGCGAACGCAGCGTAATGTGCAGCCGGAACCCTTTTTACTCTTCGCTGTCGTAGCCCGCACGTTTCAGGAGAACTGAAATTCCCGTGAAATATGCGGGGCGAACAGTCAGACAAAGAACAACAAAAACATGAAAAAAATACTCCTCTATATCACAGCCGCCTGTGGTTGCTTCGTGGCATTTGCGGGCCTCGCCTCCGCAAAGCAACTCGAGTTGGTCTCTCCGGACAATTCCCTGAAAATTTCCGTCAGGTTAGATGATAAAATTTATTACACTATCGCCAACAAAGATGGCGTCCTTCTCTCCGACAACACTGCTCAGCTCAAACTCCGCGGCGAAACACTTGGCGAAAAACCGCAACTCCTCCGCAACGAAAGCACTGCCGTGCGCGGGCAGGAAATCAAGCCCGTCGTCCCCTTCAAATCCGCCATCGTCAAAAACGACTACAACGGCCTGCTGCTCGACCTCAAAGGCGATTACTCCATCGAATTTCGCGCCTTCGACGACGGCGTCGCTTACCGCTTCATCACACGCAAAACCGGCAAGATAGATGTCCTCGATGAAGACATCGGCGTCCATTTTCCCGGTAACTACCTCCTCCACTATCAAAATCCCGGCAAACGCGGTCTCACCACCTGCTACGAAGAACCTTACTCGCATAAAGACGCCGGGTCCCTCGACTCATGGGCTATACTCCCCATTCTCATAGACACCAAAAAAGGCCCAAAAATTCTTTTTTCCGAAGCCGATATTAACGACTACCCCAACGCTTTCTTCAAAAAAGCCGATAGCGTCTCCGTCGCTCTCTCGGCCTTCTTCCCCCGCGTCCCCACCGCCACAAAGCCTGAAAAAGGACGCTATATCCGCGTCACGCAAACCGCTGACTACATCGCCCGCACCGACGGCACCCGCGCGTTTCCCTGGCGCTTCTTCATCGTCACCAAAAACGACGGACAACTCCTCGAAAGCACCATCGTCGCCCGCCTTGCCCCCAAGAATGCCATCGCAGACACCTCATGGATAAAACCCGGACTCTCCGCTTGGGACTGGATGAACCGCGGTGCCGCATTCCCCGCAAAAACCGGCTTTCAACCCCGCGTCGTCAACACCCTCAACTGCAAACTCTACATAGACTACGCTGCCCGCAACCACATCCCCTACTACATCATAGACGAAGGTTGGTCAGCCGATCCCGGCCTCCCCCAAAAGACCAAACCCGTGCTCGATCTTCCCGAAGTCCTCCGCTACGCCAAAGAAAAAGGTGTCGGCATCGTTCTCTGGATCACCTATCTGGGCATCCAGCGCGACTTCGATGACGACTCCTACAATCTCTTTGAATACTTCTCCCGCCTCGGCGTTGTTGGCTTCAAGATAGACTTCATGGACCGCAGCGATCAAGAAATCGTCAACTTCTACGAACGCGCCGCTGCCGAAGCCGCTAAATACAAAATGCTCGTCGAGCTTCACGGTTCTTACAAACCCGTCGGACTTGAATACAAGTATCCCAACATCCTCTCTTTTGAAGGTGTCCTCGGCATGGAGAATCACCTCAACTGCCGCCCCGACAACAGCCTCTATCTCCCCTTCATTCGCAACGTCGTCGGCCCCATGTCGTTCACGCCAGGTTCCCTCATCAATGTCCAACCCGAAAAAATCCGTGGCAACTTCAACGGACACTGGCCCATGATCGGCACCCGCGCCCATCACATCGCCTATTATATCCTCTTTGACAGCGGTCTTCAGATGATAGCCGACAGTCCGCAGCTTTTCGATAAAAACCCCGAAATCGCAGACTTCATCTATGCCACTCCCGTTACATGGCATGAGACACGCGCCCTTGCTGCCGAAGTCGGGCAATACGCCATTGCAGCCCGACGCCACGGCGACAAATGGTGGCTTGGCGGCATCGCCAACAACGCGCAAAAGAACCGCCAATTCGACGTCACACTCGACTTTCTCGCGCCCGGCAAAACTTACACACTCACCGTATTTGAAGATGCCCCCGATGCCGGTGAGAACGCCGCCCACTACACCCACCGCAAACAAACTGTAAAGCACGGCGATAAATTGCACATCAATCTCGTGCGTAACGGTGGCATTGCCGCCGTGATCGAGTGAGAGCTGTTTTGCTTCCAAGACATTCTTGGTTACTATCGGCTATCGGGGCAGAGGAGGGGAAGGGGACCTCCTCTCATGCGTGAGGACGTTCCTCGTGTTATCCGTTAATCGTTAATTGGTAGTTGGTAAGCATCTATCAGTTTTTCCCTGCTTTCACAAAAAAACGCACCAGTGCATCGAGAGAGTTTTCATCCGTCCCGACGACAATGCGCGACGTGGAATCGGGAAAAAGCATACGCCAGGCAGCTTCGCGGTTTGCCCGCCAGCGTGCATGCGCAGCGCGTTCGCCGGCTGAGTTTTCCAATGTGACGAGCCGCCCCGTTACAGGATCGTAGGCCGAAATTTGACCACCGCCAAGGCTCGCAGGCAAGGCACGGTCCCAAGGGTCATCCACGCGGAAGCCAAGCGCTTGAAATCGCCCTCGGATGACAGGCCAGCCCTCCGGCGCAGGGCGCGGGGCGAAGTCGCCAAGCCATACAAGGATACTGTGGCGCGGAGCAATGCGCCGGATCTGTTTCCAGGGAATGTCCGCGTGCGCAGTTTCCGCAAGCGGAGGCGCTGGTGCCCCAAACAGCCGCGCAGCCGCGTGGTGGATGGCCCCTCGCCCTCGCACCGGCGGCTGAACGACACACCCTTGCGGAGTGGCATGGACAAAGCCAACGCGGTCCCGGTTTACCGCCCCGAGCAGCATCAGCAAACCCGCAAGCTCCAGCAGCGTCCCGCGCCGCGATTGCGCCCCGGAGCCAAACTGCAAGCTGGGCGTATCCTCAAAGACGACGAGCACGGTCACCTCACGTTCCTCCACAAACTTCTTGCGATACGGCTCACCAAGACGTGCGGTGACGTTCCAGTCTATATCGCGCACATCGTCGCCAAATTCGTATTTGACGACTTGGTCAAACTCCATGCCGCGCCCGCGAAACGCAGAGCGGTATTCACCCCCAAGCGCATTTTCGACAGCGCCGCGCACGCGCCATTCCAGCCGGCGCAAAAGCGCGAGCGGAGCAAAAGGAAGCGGAGAAGGAGAGCCAGGCTGCATAAGGCGGACGCTCACGCATTCGGGATTTCCGTAGTCTTCAAAAGCTGCGCGACAATCGCGTCGGCAGTGACCTCATCCGCCTCGGCCTCATAGGTCAACCCGATGCGGTGGCGCAGGACATCGGGTGCGATTTCCTGGATGATTTGCGGCGAGAGAAAATCCGCCCCACGCAACCAGGCCAACGCCCGTCCGGCCTGATAAAGCGCTAGCGACGCACGCGGCGACGCCCCGAAATTGACGAGCCGCGATGCCCCCTTGGCGACAGGCTGGGCAAGATCGCGCGAGGCACGCACAAGCGCGAGGATGTAGTTTTGCACAGCAGGAGCCACATGCACCTGCTCGACCGCATTGCGCAACGAAAGCAGTTCCTGCCCGCTCGACACCGCTTGCAATACCGGCTGGCTGATTACGCCTCCCCACCGCGCCATCATCTGCGATTCTTCGAGAAGCGACGGATAGCCGACGATGAGCTTGAAAAGAAAGCGGTCGGTTTGCGCCTCGGGCAGCGCGTAAGTGCCCTCCTGCTCGACAGGGTTTTGCGTGGCCATCACAAAAAACGGCCTGGGTAGGGTGTGCGTCTTGCCACCGAGCGTGACCTGCCGTTCCTGCATCGCCTCCAATAACGCGCTTTGCACCTTGGCCGGCGCACGGTTGATTTCATCGGCGAGCACCAGATTGGCGAATATAGGCCCCTGGTGAGGCGTGAAGGCCCCGTCCTTAGGCGAAAAGACCATCGTGCCGACGACATCGCTGGGCAGCAAGTCAGGCGTGAATTGAATGCGCTCGAACTGGACGCCAAGCGCGGCGCCGAGCGATTTTACGAGCAGAGTTTTGGCCAGGCCAGGCATGCCCTCGAGGAGGACATGCCCATTGGCCAGCAAAGCCACAAGGAGACGTTCAACGACGGCATCCTGACCGATAACGGCTTTGCCGATTTCACTGCGCAATTTCTGCGACCATAGAGAACCATTTGTCATACTGGGAAAAGTGCTTTTGTTGTAGAGCGGCGGCACAAAGTCGAATTGTTTAACCAAAAAGGACAATTGATAGATGCCGGTAACTTGAGAAATCCACTCTGCCTCAACCGCTCGTTTCCGGTGAATCCCGCTTATTTGGAGAGAGAGAAAAGAGTGGTCGCTCCTCAGGTGACCAAAAAGTATCCCGCACCGGTCGCGCATGAGATACTCATCCCCATTGCCCTCACCGCTGCGCCGCAATGTCCGCCAATGCCCATTGCAAGGGGATTACAAGAGCATGTAATTGATTTTTGGATACATATCCGGTCAAATATCACCCGTATCCCACGCGAGGGAATCCCGCCCGGAAAAAACCCACGCAGCAAAAAAAATAAAAATATTTCAAAAAACCACTTGACCAAAACCAAACCAAAACCATTGTGCGCCTCCCTCTTTCATGGAGACAGCCATTAAGGCCCAGCACCAATAACGCTGCCATGCAAGAAGTTACGTTCTTTACAGATTCAGCGATAAACCAAACCGCATCAGAATTTTCCGGCGTTCAAAACTTTTTTCACTTTTTTTGAAAA
>JAITXH010000015.1 GCA_031284845.1 Puniceicoccales bacterium
AACCCTCCGCTTCATCCACGCCCGGCAACTCCGTCCCGGTGCCACCGCCAAAGTAAAAACCATCCGCCGCATAGACAGCTCCAACCTGGAAATCGAGTTTGAGACCGACCTCCCCGCCGACATCGGCGTCGGCGACGCCATCGAGAACGCCGACTGGTTTCCTGCGGTGACGTTTCGCAACAACACCGTGCGCAACAACCGTGCCCGCGGCTCGCTCTTCACCACCCCGCGCCCCGTGTTAGTGGAGGGCAACACCTTTGACCATTCCAGCGGCTCGGCCATCCTGCTCGCCGGAGACGCCAACGGCTGGTATGAGAGTGGCGCGTGTGACGGCGTGGTTATCCGCAAAAACATTTTCCGGGACAATTTGACGTCGCGCTATCAGTTCACCAATGCCTTGATTTCGATTTGTCCGACGGCACCGGCCATTGGCAAACCGGAGGGATTTTTCTATCATCGCAACGTGCGCATTGAGGACAACGTCTTCGAGACTTTCGACGTGCCGCTCGTCTCTGCAGTTTCAACGGACGGCGTGCTCTTTCGCAGCAACACTGTCCGCTATAACAAGAACTATCCCGGCTGGGAAAAACCGCCGTTTAATTTCCGGCACTGCGCAAACGTGCAGATCGAGAAAAACACGGTGTATGACGCGGATGGCAAACCAGTGATCTGGAGCACCGACCTGTGAGCTTTTCGGCTTTCAAATCGTGATGGCATAAGGGTCGTTGCGATAAAAAATCCAAGCATGCACGCTTCGTGTCTTCTGCGAAATATGCAGATGGGGCCGAGTAAAAGTTGCAACATTTCCTGAAAATTTTGTTCAATGGCTAGTATGACTTTTTTGAATCCGACCTGGTGTTAATTCCGGCATCTTTCTTCCCATGCGTTATCTCCGAATTATCCGTATCTGTGCTGCGCTGCCAGTTCTTCTGGCCACGATCGTGGCGTTTCTTGATTACCGCGACAAGGTACCCGTAGCATTAAAACATGCCGTGACTGCGGTGCAGTTCGGGCCGTCGGCTGTGGCATTGGGCACAGGCGCGGCGGTATCGTTCGTGTGCATTCTGGTGTTGGCAATCACAGCATTGGCCGGGCGTGTGTATTGCTCGACCTTGTGCCCGCTCGGGCTGTTTCAAGACGTTGTGAGCCGGATGGCAGCCTTGGTGCGCAAAATATCAGGGAAAAAGAAAATCCGCTTGCCGTTCCGTCCCGCGCCCCAGGTGTTGCGCCAGAGCATTCTCGCCGCGACATTACTGGGAGTGGCTGTTGGCTGGGCTGGCGTGGTCTTTACATGGCTTGATCCGTATAGCCAGTTCGGGCGCATCGCAGGCGCACTCTTCCGCCCACCCGTGCTGCTGGCGCACAACGCCGTGGCAGCGATTGCGCAGTGGTTCGGCATAAATGGCATGGCGCGGGTGCCCGTGCCATGGGCCGGGCTGGGAGCGTTTCTGCCGCCATTGTTGATTTTCACAGCTATTGTAGTGATGGCCGCATGGCGCGGGCGGCTTTATTGTAGCGCGGTCTGCCCGGTGGGAACCCTGCTGGGCTGGGTGTCAAAAAAAGCGCTCTTCCGCTTGGCCATAGACAAAAGTGCCTGCGTGCGGTGCGGCGATTGCCAGCGCACATGCAAGGCGCAGTGCATAGACTTGCGCAACCAGGAGGTGGATATGTCGCGATGCGTGGGCTGTTTTGACTGCGTGTCGGTATGCGAAGAACACGGGATCGGCCCGAGCTGGCTGGGCCGGGTAAAGGCGCGGGGTAAACTCCCCGAAAAACGCAAAGCCGCTACGGACGCTGCATCCACACAGAGGCAACCGGCGTTGACACGGCGGGCATTTGTGTCCGGCGTCGGCGGCGTGGCCGTGGCTGGCGGTCTCGGCGTGCTGGGTATGCACGCCGGGGCAAAAGCGAATGCGGGGCGCACGGCATCGCCGCCGGGATCGGGCGGGCGCGGCCACTTTCTGGATCAATGCACGGCCTGCCAACTTTGTGTAAGTGCCTGCCCAAGCCATGTGCTCGAACCCTCCATTCTACAATACGGGCGGGGGGCGGGCTTCATGAAGCCCTACATGAATTTTGACAGCGGCTTCTGCAACATCAACTGCACGGTTTGCGGCGATGTCTGCCCGGATGGCGCAATTCAGCGTTTGTCTCCCAAAGAAAAACAGGTCGCCTGCATTGGCGTCGCCAAAGTAACAATCGAGCTTTGCATCGTGCGCACGCAAAACACGGCCTGCGGAGCCTGCGCGGAACATTGCCCGACGGCAGCATTGCAGATGAAGCCCGGCAAGGGGAAGTTTGCCGAGCCTGTGGTGAACGAGGCTTACTGCATCGGTTGCGGAGCCTGCCAGTGGATTTGCCCGGCGCTGCCTGTGCGTGCTGTGCTAATACACGGGCGCGAAAAACACCGGACAGCGGCACTTTTGGTGCAGGAAAAAGCGGCAGACCCGAATGCCGGTAAAAATGCCGAGGGCGAGTTTCCGTTCTGACGACAACCCCAACCTGCCTGTATTTACCGGAAATATGCGGACTGGACATTCACAGCTACGGCGGGACGGGGCCTTTACATTGGCGGTCGAAGAGGTGGCGTGTGGCAAACGTTGCCATTCTTACAAAACTTTTACCGCTTTTTGCTTTGTGTTCTCCCGGAGGCATGGTTTCCTGCGACCCCTCTCTTTTCTTTGATGATGAGCAACACGGAACCAATACCCACGCAAGCCAAGCCGCACGACGAAGAAGCAATCATACGTGAAAGCCTCAAGCGCTGCTCGGCTGAGACGATTGAGGCTGCGCTTCAGTTCCGGCTCAGTGGAAATCCCGACTTGGCCAACACTATTGTCATCGGCATTTTGACGCGATTTCTGGAGCCTGAACAACGCCCGAAACTTCAGGGGGAAAGCGACCACCTGCGACTCATGGACGACTTGGGCGTGGACTCGCTTACCATGGTGGAAGTCATTATGCTCGTGGAAGAAATATTACATGTATCTATCAAGAATGAAGACTTGCGCGACCTCCACACCATCGGCGATGTAAAGGGCTATGTAAATGCTATTGCCCGTGGGTTGCCGCCACCCGAAAAGCCTGTCCGTCTGGGTATCGCCGAAATCGCCGAAATCATGCCCCACCAGCCGCCATTTCTCTTTTTGCAAGACGCTGAAATACGTCCAGCCGAAGCCCGTGGTACTTATAAAATTTCAGGGCAGGAATTTTTTCTCTCAGGGCATTTCAAAGACCGTCCGGTGTTTCCCGCCTCGTTGCAAATCGAAGCACTTGGCCAGCTCGGTGTCCTCTTCCTCCTCAAAGGCAAACATCCAGACATCGCAGTCGGAGTGCCCGGCGTAGTGGATGCCACCAAAATCTTTCTCACCTCCTGCGATGGTGTGCGGTGTACCCGCATTTGCCGCCCGGACGACATTCTCTCGCTAACTATACACCCGAAACGCATCAAACATCCGCTCGCCATCTTCGAAGGCGCGATCACGGTACACGGTGAAAAAGCGTCTTTTGTGGAAGAAATCGCCCTGACGTTTGACTATCTTCCGCCGCCGGCCGTAAGCGAAATCTCCGACCCTGGTCAGGCGGAGGCTCCTGCTGCCACGCCCTCCGGCCCGGCAACTTCCGAACCCTGATGCGCTCCGTCGTCGTCACCGGCCTTGGTTTTATTTGCAGCATCGGCAACGACAAGACTGCTGTTTCCTCAAGCTTGCACACACTCAAGCACGGCTTGGCGCCCTATGCGCCTTTCAGCGACCCGAAGACCCCCGTAAAGCTCATCGGGGCGATTCGCGGATTTGACACCTCCTCCTTTGACTCCGAGGACTGGTCTTGGCCTGCGGATTACACGGTAAAACGCGATGTGTTGCGCGGCCTCCCGCCGCACGGACTCTTCGCTTATTGCGCCGTGCAACAAGCTATAGCCGATGCCAAATTGACACCACAGGACATAAGCAATCCCGCGACCGGTATGTACACGGCATCCGCAGGCTCAGCCTCCATGTTGCACCACAATATCACCCGCATGTTCGCCAGCGGCGTCATGCGGTGCTCGCCAATGGGTGTCGTCAACTCCGTCGTCGGGACGCTCAGTTTCAACCTCGTGGCTGCCTTTAAAATACTTGGTGCCTCATGCGGTTTCGCCTCCGCTTGTGCCTCGTCAGGACACGCACTCGGCTTTGCTCTCGATGAAATCCGCCTCGGGCGGCAGGAACGCATGATCGTCGTCGGCGGAGAAGACGGTAACCTTGAAGCCATTCTCCCCTTCGCCGGCATGCGCGCACTCAGCAGTACGGACAAACCCGAGCTGGCTTCGTGCCCGTTTGATGAACGCCGCTCCGGCTTCGTCGGCACCGGCGGTGGAGCTGTCATGATCCTCGAAGCAGAAGAGGCCGCCCGCGCTCGCGGTGCACACATCTACGCCCGTTTCCTCGGCTGGGGACAAGCCTCCGATGGCTACAGTCCGGCTATCTCGCACCCCGACGGGCACGGCCTCGCGCTCAGCATGACGCGTTGCCTTACCGATGCCGGAATCACCCCGAAGAACGTGGACTACATTAACGCACATGCCACCTCGACGCCGATCGGCGACCGATCGGAGGTATCCGCCATCAAACATGTCTTCACGGGAGATAAGACGCCCGCCATCAGCAGCACCAAAGGCTTAACCGGGCACGGTCTTTCCATGGCGAGCATCCTTGAAGCCGCTTTTTGCTGCTTGGCGCTTGACGAACAGTTTATCCCCGGCAACGCCCACCTGCGCCAACCCGATCCTGAAACGCTTGGGCTGCACCTCCCCGTGGAGACCAAGTCTGCGCCGCTCCAGTTCGCACTCAGCAACAGCAGCGGGTTCGGCGGGGCCAACGTCAGTCTTCTCTTTGGGAAAAACTGATCGCAGCAATGCGCATTGTCTATCTTTTCACCTGTTTCCCTGTTCGGTCGGAAACGTTTTTACAGCGCGAAATCCGGGCGATACGTGAACGCGGTGACATGCAAATCGAGCTGTGGTCCCTTTGGTGCGGCAAAGACGAATGGGAAGGTCTTCCCGTTCGCCGGTATCCGTTCCTGTCCATTTTCCGGGTGATATTTTTTAAAATCCCGCTTTGGGCTTGGAGACGCCCCGGTGCCCTCCGGCGCGTGTGGGCCGCTTATATGAGTGAATCGTCCCCCAGCCTCCTCAATATCGGAGAAAATCTGCTTGGGCTTGCTTTCGCACTCTACAAAGCCGACTTCTTCCGCGCCGACCCACCGGCGCTCTTCCACGCGGTGTGGGGCACAATGCCAGCCGCGGCAGCATGGCTGCTCCACGAAATCACAGGGATTCCCTTTTCCATGGGCGCACACGCCTACGACATTTTCCGCGACGGCGGAGATTGGACGTTACGCCAAAAACTCGCCCG
>JAITXH010000064.1 GCA_031284845.1 Puniceicoccales bacterium
CTCGACCCGCTCCCGGCAGCGGTGGCACTCGAATGTCTGCACACTTACAGCCTCATCCACGACGACCTCCCGTGTATGGATAATTCGGATTTGCGCCGCGGACATCCCACTTGCCACAACAAGTTCGGCGATGCCATCGCCCTTCTCGCCGGAGACGCCCTGCTCACCCACGCCCTCTGGTTGCTCGCGGAAGCCTATCACCGCACGCCCGATGTTGCCGTTGGCCTCGTGCGTGACCTCGGCGACGCCGCCGGTTCGCAAAAACTCATCGGCGGGCAAGTGGAAGACATCATCGGCGAACAAGGGGAAATCACCGCCGACCGCCTCGACTTCATTCACCACAACAAAACCGCCGCGCTCATCACTGCGAGCATCACGATGGGCGCACGCCTCGCCGATGCCCCACCGGCGGACATTGTCGCCAAGGCGCGCCTGATTGGTCTCAACGCCGGCCTCGCCTTCCAAATCATTGACGACATCCTTGATGTCACCAGTGATGCGACCACGATGGGCAAACCCGTCAACGCCGACGCCGGAAACAAGAAAATCACCTATCCACGTCTGCACGGTCTCGAGGCCTCCCGCGCCCGCGCCCATGCGTTGACCGAGGCCGCCGTGCGCCATTGCGAAGAGCTTGGCGGCGCAAACGAGTTCCTCATCGCGATTATCCGCAGCATGGAGCACCGGATTTCCTGAAAAAAATTTCTGAAAAAAAGTGTTTTCTTTTTCCCCGCCCGGCCTACCTTTCCAGCCACTTATGAAAACAATTATTTTTAAGACACTTTGTGCTATTACCGCGTTCGTCGCGAGTTTGGTGTCCGTGAACGCCCAACAGGTTCCGGCCAACATTGAAATATCCTACGTCAAAGGTCGCGTCGAAGTCTTGGACGGCAAGGGTCGCGACACGCATGCCAGAGTGGGGAAAATCCTTCAAGAAGGCAGCATAATCACGACCGGTGAGCGGGGGCAGGTAAAGCTCATCTTCGCCAACGGAACGCGTATGGTCGTCGAGCCGGACTCTCATGTGCAGATCGTTGATTTCCGGATGCTGCGTAATTCTAAGACGCTCGACTCAGGACTCGCAAAACTTTCGACCGTCAAAGAACCGACCAACTCCCAAACTCACATCCTATTGCTCAAAGGAAATTTGTTGTTCGAGGTCGCACCATTGAATTTCCCGCTTTCCCTGTTCAGGGTGGATTGCCCCTTTTTCGGCGCTGAAGTGAGAGGCACAGTCTTCCGTTTTGAACAAGGTTTGGAGTTCGGGCGTTTGAGCGTCTATAAAGGAAAAGTCCATTCCTACCCTAAATATGAAGAATTTGGCCCCAGTATCGATGTCCCTGCCGGGAAAACGGTCCTTTATCGTTTCCGTAAAAGAACTCAGATCGACGATATCCGAAATCCACGGGAAGAAGCGAACGTGAGTGAAGAGCTTCTTGACCCGCCCACGGATCTCCTTCCCAACGACCCCGATAACGAAGATAAGACTCTCGTCCTTCCCAATCCCCCGATAACCGAGGATCCGAAAGGTTCGGTGGACACTACCCTCATTGAAAATGCAGAAGTAGCCGTTATCACACAACCCTCCAGCAAGGACAATGGCGAAGCGGGCCCAACCCCCTGACGATATGCTCTCACAGATCCATCTCACTACTGCCCTTCGGGCAACATTTACCGCTGCCGCCCTCGTGGTCGGCGCGGTTTTTGTTTGGGCGGCAGAACCCGCACCCCGCGAATGGACGCCGCTGCTCGACGAAAAACTCTCGCAATGGGAACCGTTTCTTGGCGTCCCGCTGCGGAGCATCGAAGTCCCCGGTTACACTTACGCGAAGGGGAAGCCCATCGGATTGCGTGACCCAACCGACATCTTTCGCGTCCGACTTCAAGATGGCGAGCCGGTGTTGTTCGTCTCCGGCGAAATTCTCGGTGGTCTGACCTCGCTAAAAAGCTACGCCAACTACCACCTCCGTTTGCAATTCCGCTGGGGAAAAAAGAAATGGTCGCCGCGCCTCCACAATCCCCGCGACAACGGCATCCTTTACCACTGCGTCGGCGAACACGGCGCATTCGGTAATGTCTGGATGCGCTCGGTAGAATTACAAATTCAAGAAAACGATACCGGCGATTTTTGGCCCTTGTGTGGCACCGGCGCGGATTTCCCCAGTGTGCCGGACGGCAATTTCCGACGTTACAAACCCGGTGCCAAACTCGCCCCCTATTTTGCCCGCGTGATGCGCGGTGCCGACTATCACGAAAAGCCCAACGGCGAATGGAACGACGTAGAGCTTATCGTCGTAGGAAGCGACTCGTGGCACATCTTGAACGGGCGCGTGGTGAACGAACTCCGCAACATCCGTTACAAGGAGCAGAAGGGCGGAAAAACCAAGGAAATTCCTCTTACGGAAGGTCGTTTGCAGATTCAATCCGAGTATTCGGAAGTAGAGTTCCGCCGAGTTGAAATCAAAGCCGTGGCTCCCGGAAAACTTCCACTTCCGGCGTCGGCCCCCGGCACGGCTCCGGCTCCCTGACCCGCAATGCCCACCGCCGTCATCACTCCCCTGATTTGGCGTAAATTCGTAGTGTCAGGCGGAGCGGTTGTCATAGCAAAATTGGCTATCGCCACACTCCCAGACGCCGCATTTGCGCAAATATTTTGCAGGGTCCCTGCTTGGATTGCAGCGGCGTATTTTCAGGCCTCGCTGACGGGAGAAACCTTGTGTCTCGCCTCGGGTCGGATGGTCTCGGTGACTCGTGCCTGTGGGGGCGCGGATTTTTTTGCAATATTATGTGCGATGTTTGCGTGGCAAGTGGTTCCGGGGCGTATCCGCTGGTTCCCGGTGTTGTGTGCGGGAGCTTGGGTTGTAACGATTTTTGTGAACGCGATGCGTGTCATTGCTGCGGTCTGGATTCGGGCATTTACGGAGTTGTTGTTACCGGAGCGCATGGAAGCTGCGGTTCATCTCGTGAGCGGGGTATTGGTATTTTTTCCCGCCTTGTTGGCGATATGGTGGCTATCGTGCAGAGCATTTCCCGGCAAATGCGCAATAATTGAGGAATAAACGGGGAAGTAGCGGCGCGCCAAGCCGCAAGACGAAGGATGCAACAAACCGTGAACGACCCTGAAATCTGCAAAACGCAGCCGCGGCCCGTACCGCAGGTTTTAACCTGCTCCGGGTCGCCGTCAGGCGGCCCTAAGTGACTTAAAACCGCAGCCGATACCCGGCATTCAACGC
>JAITXH010000115.1 GCA_031284845.1 Puniceicoccales bacterium
TTGGAGCAGACAGCATTGCCAATACTTACACCGGTACCACTACCGTGAAGGATGGCCTGCTCGTTATCGGCGGCACTCGGTCATTGCCGGATGGCGCTTCGGTTTACTTAGGCGACACGCAAACAAGCGGTGCCCTCCAATTAAACGGCAAATCTGTGCGTTTAAGTTCATTGCGTGCTTCGGAGACCGGCCTCGACAACCGTATCGTCAATGGCTTCTTCACCGAGCAAACACCTTATGCCGTCCTCACTCTCAATGTAGCCACCACCAGTGAGTATTCCGGCACCCTCGGCGATTCCAACAGCCTGCGGGTAGCCTACAACACGTTCGATTTAATCAAGGAAGGTGCCGGGGTATTGACGCTCTCCGGAGCCGCTTACAACACTGGCGACATCGTAGTGCGCACCGGCACCCTTCGACTGGGCGGCGTTGTGCTCGGCGATGGCTCAAAACGCCTGCTTGCGCAAACCGCCAGTCCCTTCATTTTCCTCAATCCAGACACTACCGCCAACGCAAAATTCGACGTGCGCGAACTCGGCGATGAGGGCTATTCGATCAACAGCGGCTTCAGCTTGATCGCAGGCAATCAAGACAATGTCGCAGATCTCGAAGGCAATTTCCGTCTCAACGGCGGCACCCTCTGGATCGGCGGCACCAGAGAAATCAAATATACAACGACAGGTGGGGGGAATGTCCGTTCAGGCACCGCGATCGCCGATAATGCCGACACGACGCTCATCATCAACGGCACGCTTTACAGCCAGGCGGGAAAAACTTCCGTCATCAACTACAGCTTTAGCTCTCTCGCGGCCTCCGGTTCCGATTTGCTGAACGTCACCCGCTTGGAGTTGAACGGCATCGTCAACATCACACCTTACGTAGATCCGAAGTTCCCGGCAGGTTTCCGCCTGGAAGCCGGCTCTTACGGGATAATCAACTATGGTTCTGTTTATGCCGACGGTGTGCGCCAATTGCGCTTCGGTTGGCAAGACCCGCGCTATAATGTCACCTTCCGCAACGCCGCCACCGAAAAAGTAATTTACATGGATGTAGCGCGGCGGCTTGACACCAACGCGCTCTATTGGACAGGTGACCCCGGCACGCAATGGGGCGACCCGTCTGTTTCCGGGACAAACTTCATTCAGGAAGGCGTCGGGCACACCTCATTCGCCTCCGGCGATCGCGCTTATTTCACCGACAGCGTTACAGACCCGTCCAAGCGCATTGTGAACGTTTCTGCCGCAGGAGTCATTCTCGGCGAGGCGATATTTGAAAACAGCATCGGCTACGACTATGTCCTCACCGGCGGAGTCATCGGTGGCGAGGCGGGAGTGCTTTCCAAGACGGGTTCCGGCGTGCTCACCATCCGCAATGCCAACACTTACGGCGGCGGCACTGTCCTTGAGGCAGGACGGCTCATCGTAGCCAACAACAGTGCGCTCGGCGTGGGAACAATCTTTTTGAATGGCGGCACACTCTCCGGAGAAGGTGCCCATTCCTTCGTCAACGCGCTGCTTGTTCAGGGCACAGCCACTCTGGATACCTCCAGTGGCACATTGGCTTTTGGGGGCACAGTCAGCGGCGCAGGCACCTTGGTCAAAACCGGCAACGGAACCTTGCAGCTTAACGGCTCCGGCTCCGAGTTCACAGGCACTATTCAGGTGAACAGCAACACCTCCGCGTCAAGCATCCTCGCCTTGGGCGCAGATACGGATTTCTCTTCGGGAGAATTCGTCTTGAGTAATGGTGCCGTCATCACCGGCTCCTTCGCCAATGACGCCGGAGAAAGCGGAGATATCGCACTCGGCAGTCTCTCAGGCGACGGTATCCTGCGCAGCACCACAGCAGGGGAGAAACACTTTATCATCGGTGCCCGCGATAACGTGGCTACCGCGACCGCGCTTTTCACCGGGCGCGTCGAAGACGGACCGGCAGGCACAGTCGCACTTACCAAAGTGGGTGCCGGCACCCTCATTCTGGCCGGAGACAACACTTACTCCGGTGATACGATCGTCAACGCCGGTGTCCTTCAAATCGGCAACGGTGCGTTTACGAACACCGTCCACGGCAATGTCTTCATCGCACAAGAAGGCACCCTTCGCTTCAACGGCGCGTTAACCGGCACACTCCTGTTCCCGCAGGATATTTCGGGAACTGGCGTCTTTGAAAAAGCAGGCGGCAATACCCTCACGCTTCCCAATGATCTTTACGGATTCACTGGCACTTTCCGAATCAGTGATGGCGTCTTGCAAGTAGGCGCAGGCAACGCAGGCGGGGCGCTCAATGCGGAGGCAAAAATCGAAAACAACGGCGTTTTGCTCTTAAACCGCTCCGGCGATTACACCTTGGCCAACGATGTGAGCGGCACGGGCGAAATCCGCAAATCCGGAAGCGGTAGGATCGTCTATATCGGCGACAACACCAGCACCGGCGTGACTTCTATTCAAAACGGAGTCTTCGCCATCGGCGACGGTTCCGATGCAAAAGATCAGCAATTCAATTCCTCCCAAATCCGCCTCGACCACACCCGCCTCGAACTCAATCCCGGTTCCGGTTCTACATTGTATCTGAGCGGCGGCGTCTTTGGCCCCGGCAGCGGCGATCCCTCCATCGCCATTGTCAAACTCGGCGACGGCACCGCCATTCTCGCCGGAGATTCAGAGCCGGGCGGTGAAGTAAGCCTCATCCGGGGAACCCTGCAAATAGGCAACGGCGGCACGAGTGGCTCATTGGAAAATGCGCCAATACGGGTCGCTGACGACACCACGCTTCGCTTTAAGCGCGCTGGCACCTCCTTCGTCAAAGGCCGAATCACCTCCACGGGAAGAATCGAAGTGCAAGGCAGCGGCACCGTCGTGCTCACGGCCAACAACGACATTCAGGGCCATGTCTATATCGAAGACTCTGCCACCTTGCAGCTCGGGGATGGCGCATTGCCGACCGGCGCGTTCAATAACTCGACACTGCAAGCGGTGAACGTCCACCTGACCTCGCCCAATGCCGTGCTCGCGTTCAACCGTAAAGGCACCGACCTCACCACCGGATCCACCGTCACGCTCGATGGCCCCGGCAGCTTCGTAAAGCTCGGTTCCGGCGCCGTCACCTTCAATAGCATAGGCAATCATGAAGGCGGCACCATCGCTGCTGAAGGACGCCTCATCATCCCCACCGCCAACATCCCCCAAAACAGCTACCTCGAAGCACGGGACAATGGCATCCTCCAATTGAGCAACGGAGCCATTCCGTTCACTTTTGAGAAGAGTTTCCGCGGGACAGGCATCATTGAGCTTGGCTCCGATGGCACTGTGGCAGGCAACGCCCGCACCATTTACAATTACGTAGAACCGAGGGACGGAGTCACTGCCGACCTGCGCATTCTGCAAGTGGGGACGAACACCAACTTCAACCTCGGCTCTGATCCCAACGCCATTGTGCGTGCCAGAAATCTGCTCATCCTCTCCGGCGGTCTGCTCACGGGGACGGGCAGGGTGACAGGCACCTTGATTAATTCAGTCGGTGCAGAAGTCCGCCCCGGCGGCGATGTTGGAGGAAACATCTACCTCAATGGTGACTTCATCAATGAAGGTGTCCTCAACATTAAGTTACAATACGACTACAATACCGGGAAAATCATCACGGACACCATTCATTATGCCGGGTCCGCCGATTTCAAGAGCGGAGCGACGCTCTTCGTCAATGTGGACGCCTTGAACGGCAGGTTGCCCGAAACCGGAGAACGGCTCGAAATCTTCGTGGACGACGATCCCGAAAACAACCCCTTGGGCGCGAGTATGCAAGGGAGCATCCTGCAAACCAATGCCGCCCTCTACGGCAAGGCTTTTGCCTACAACAACGGACACGGCGTAAGCCTGCTCTTCGCGCACTCTCTGCGCGATTTGCCCGGCTTGAGTCTGCACGCCGGATTGAATGACTTCGTGGGTTATCTTGATGGCATCCTGAATAACTCAGGTGACCAACAGAACCTCGAATCGCTCAGTGCCCTGGGTGCTCTGCTCGGTGCATCAAATCAGGGCGCGGCCATCAACAACGCCTCCCCGCTCGCGCTCGCCTCCCTGACGGCCCTGCCGATCACTGCGGCACGCGAGGCAGCACGCACCACACATGCCCACCTCGAGGGTTTGCGCTACGATCGCCGCTATGCCGCAGAGGCACTTGACATCGCCCCCTACTTCACGGCGACCGGCACCTTTGCGCGCAATGCCGACGGGCGTAGCGATCCGACATTTGACTCGCGCAACTACGGCGGTCTTGTCGGCGTAGATCACGCCTTCAGCAAAGATTTCATCGCAGGTGCCAATGCCGGTTACAATATCGGCAAAGCGGATTTCCATAACGGTGGCGGCAAGCTGGATGCCGACTCCATTCTCTTCAGTCTCTACGGCACCTACATGATAAGCTCCTGGTGGTATGTGGACGCGCAAGTCTTCGGCGGCTACAACTCCTACAAGGTGACTCACAATTCCATCGGTGGCACAGCCAGCGCCAAGCCCAGCGGCTATGACGGCGGTGCAAACGCCTATTTCGGCAGCGTCATCCCGCTCTCGCCCTTCGTGCATTTCACGCCCTACGCCGGGTTTGAGTTTGTCCACGCCGAAGTGGGTTCCTTCACCGAAAAAGGCAAAAACGTCGTTACCGCTTTGCGGGTGAACTCGTTCAGCCAGGATTCGCTGCGTGCGGTTATCGGCACAGGGCTAAACTGGATTGTCCCGGTGAGTGCGACCGCGCGTTTGCGCCTCGGCCTTTCGCTGGCTTACTCCTTGGAAGTGCTGGATTCGGATGTGGACATCTCGGCGCGTTTTGCGAACGACAAAGGCACAGGGACCTTCAAAACCAAGGCACCAGCCACGCCGGAGCATGGTATTCAAGTCGGCCCGGTGGTGGAGTTGACCTTTGGTGGAAATAAGGCCTTCAGCCTTGGTTACACGCTTGAGCACGATTTCAGTGCCCAGACCATCCATCACTTAAACGCCTCATTCCGAGTGCGTTTCTAAGAGCCTGTTTGCTAAGTTCTGGAAAGCATCCGTCTTCCGGTAGCGACGCCGCTACCGGAAGCACTTTCTCCCTCATCCCCTTTTTGAGGTTTAAATTTGCCATAGGCGCACGCCTCCTGCATTGCCAACGCCATGGATCCTTCTTCGGGACTATCTCACGAAAAATTGCCACCAGTTGCCGTGCTTCATCCGCCACCGGGTGACTTTGCTGCTTACATATTCGATTGTGATGGCACGCTCGCCGCGACGATGCGCGTGCATTACCAATCCTGGGCTAAGGCGATTCGGGCGCAAAATGCCGATTTTGTGCTCGATTGGCCCGTCTTTTGTTCCATGGGCGGCATGTCCACACATGACACGCTTGCCGCTTTGAAACGCCGTTTCAGCCTCGTGCTCGACGAAGAGCAATTGCGCGCCAGCATTGACGCGACGCTGGCCGGAGATGCTCTCGATAATGCGGAGCCGTGCGAGGACGTGCTCGAATTGGCGCGCAAAGCCATTGCCGATGGCTTGAAAGTGGCGGTGGCCTCCGGCGGGCAACGCCGGTATGTGCAGCGCACCTTGCGTGCCATCCATGCCGAGACGCTGTTCCCGGTCGTGGTGACCGGGGACGATGTGCTCAGGATGAAGCCCGCACCGGATTTATTTTTACTCGCTGCAGAAAAGCTCGGCGTGAAACCGGCCTCATGCCTCGTTATCGAAGATAGTCCACGCGGGCGCGAAGCCGCAGAAGCCGCCGGGATGGCGTGCCTGCTCGTGGAGCCACGATAAACTCACGAACTGCCTTTTTTCTCATGAAAACTGAAACGCAAGCCGCCCGCCTTTTCCGCCGTCTTCGCTGGGATGAACTGGATGCCGGGTATCTCCGGCACCTTGTTACCGCCGCACGCGATGAAGACCTTGCCGGCCTCGGGCTTTGCTCGCCGCCGGAATTGCCCGGCGACCCGTCCACAGCGCTCACGCCCGGGGCACAGGAAGTGGTGCGTGCCCGGCTGGTGGCACGCCGTCCATGCACCATTTGCGGGCTTCCTGTCTTGCCGCTCGTCCTCGCGGCCTACGGCGATGATGCCCGTGTGGTGCCACATGCCGCCGAGGGAGACGCCGTGGCACGGGGGGATTGCCTCGCTACGCTTGAGGGAGTGGCCTCCACCTTGCTTTCCGCCGAGCGCGTGCTTCTTAATTTTCTCCAAAAGCTCACGGGCATAGCCACACTTACCGCTGTCTATGCAGCCGGGTTGGCGAACACATCCTCGCGCTTGCTCGACACGCGCAAGACGACGCCCGGCTGGCGCATGCTTGAAAAATATGCCGTTGCCACCGGGGGCGGCTGGAATCACCGCCTGGGGCTTTTCGACAGGATCATGCTCAAAGATAATCATCTCGCAGCGGGACATGCTGTGGGCGGCGGACAGCTCGCAGCACTTGTGCGGCACGCTCGTGCGGTTCGTCCGGATTTGCTCGTCGAGTGCGAGGTGGACGCATTGGAGCAGATCGCCCCGGTGCTAGAGGCCGAGGCAGACGTTATTTTACTCGATAATTTTTCCCCGGAAACATTGCGTGCGGCGTTGGGCGAAATCGGGAATCTCGCGTGGACTGAAGCCAGCGGCGGCATCACCTTGGAAAACATTGGCGACATTGCCAAAATCGGGCCTGATTTCATTTCCACCGGTGCGCTAACGCATCAAGCCGCTTGGGTGGATGTAGGCCTGGATTGGGAAACTTGACGCTAACCGGGCATGATTTCCCGCAAGATGCCGCCTCCGGGGACGCGTGCGGGAGCAGCATTGCCCTTAGGCCCTTTGGACTCCGGAGCCGACGGGACGACCGGAGCCGTGAAACCACCCGGATGGGGCAGGGTGCCCTGCGGGTCCACGCCGACAAGTTTGTAAATGCTCGCCGATAAATCCCACGGCGAAATGGGGCGCTCGATGACACGTTCGCCGCGGAAGTCCGTAGCGCCGACGATCTGTCCGCCGCGGAATCCGCCACCACCTACGAGCCACGAAAATGCCGCGCCAAAGTGATTGCGCCCGCCATTCCACGGCGGCTCGGTAAGGAACTTGGGCGTGCGCCCAAACTCGCCGCCGCAAGTGACGATAGTGGTATCGAGCAGCCCCCGTTGCGCGAGGTCGGCGAAAAGCGCCGAAAGCCCCTGATCCAGCTCGGGCATAAGTTTCCGGTAGCGGTCGGCCTGATCGCGGTGCGTATCCCAACCGCGCATGTTGACGGTGACGTAGGCGACGCCGTGCTCGATGAGCCGTCGCGCTTGCAGGCAGGAGCGCCCGAATTCGGTGTTGCCGTAAAGCTGCCGTGCGGCCTCGCTTTCCCGGGATATGTCGAAGGCTTCACGCGATTTTCCCAGCACCATTTCTACGGCTTGCTCCAAAAAAAGATCGGCTTCTTCAAAAAGTTTTTTTTGCGTATGTCCGAAGGTGTCCAGTTCTGCGAGGAGTTGGCGGCGGCCCAAGATGCGGCGGCGCTCGTCATCTTTGAGCGGCGTGTTGAGGTTACCGGGGATGAACGTGCGATACTTCGGGCCGAGAAAACCTGATTCGGAAAAACGCCCGAGCGCCACAGGGATTGTCATGTAGGCGGGCAGCGAATGCCCTTTGAGCAAGCCGGCCTCTTCCATCTTGCAGGCGACGACAGCGCCCGTGGCCGGATATACCAGCCCCGATGCCGGGTCGGTGCCGGTCTGCATCATGTAGGTCGCGGTCTCGTGGCCGTTGGAGCGGTGGGTGAGGCCGCGCAGGAGCGAGTATTTATCGGCATGTTTTGCCAGGAGGGGAAGCAGTTCGCTGATCTGGATACCGGCAACATTGGTGGCGGCTGTCTTTCGCCAAGGGCCGGTGAAATCGGCTGGCGCGGCGGGCTTGGGGTCGAAGGTGTCGAGATGGGATGGACCGCCGAAAAGAAAAATCTGAATGACTGCTTTGGCGCGGGCGGCGGGCGCTGGTGCGGCGCGCAGGAAGGGGGCCATGGCGAGACCACCGACCGTGAGTGCGCCGATGCGCAGGAAGTCACGGCGCGAGGTGAGGGCAAACGCACGCCTGTAAGTCGCGTCACTTGCGTGATCATGATGATTGCAAAGTGGGTCGTGAAACATGGTTGGCGGCGGTTGGCGCTTACTTGCGGCTACTTGCTAAAATCCGAAATACCGTGCTGCATTATCGTGGCAGACGTTGGCGAGGAGGCGGTCGAGGTAATCTCGGCGGTCTGGGATGCGCCCTGTGGCGGCATCGGTGCCGAGGAGATCGCAGAGGATGCGCCGGAAGTATTCGTGGCGTGGATACGAGAGGAAGGAGCGCGAATCGGTCAACATGCCGACGAAGCGCGAGAGGAGGCCCTGTGTGGAGAGGGCGTTGATCTGCCAGCGCATGCCTTCCTCTTGATCGAGGAACCACCAGCCGGAGCCATGCTGGATTTTGCCCGGAGTGATGCCGTCCTGAAAATTCCCGATCATGGTTGCGAAGAGATAATTGTCCGCCGGGTTGATGTTGTAGAGAATGGTCTTGGGCAGGAGGCCGGCCTCGGAGAGCTTGCCGAGATAGCTGGCGAGGGCTTTAGCCTGTGGAAAGTCGCCGATGGAGTCGCATCCGGCATCGGCACCGACGCGCTTGAGGAGGCCGGTGTTGGTGTTGCGGATAGGGCCGAGGTGAAGCTGTTTTGTCCAGTCTGAGGCGTGGTCGAGTGCGCCGAAGTAGAACATCATGTAAGCGCCGAATAGTTCCTGTTCAGCAGCGTCGGGCGTGGAGCCGCCGCGCACTTTGTCAAAGATAGCCCGGGCTTGCGCGTCGGTGAAATCGGCGTCGAAGCAGCGTTCTAGGCCGTGGTCGGAGAGCCGTCCACCGACGGAGTGAAAGGCGGCGTGCCGCTTTTCGAGAGCGGTGAGGAATCCGTTAAAAGTGCCCGTGGCGGTGCCTGATGTATCGCCGAGGCGATTTGCCCAGGCGTTGAAAGCGGCGGGGTCGCGGAGGGCGAAAGCTTTGTCGGGGCGGAAGGTGGGCAGGATTTTGGTGCCGATGCGGGCGGCGGCGATTTGTTCGTGGTAGATGAGCGGGTCGGCGGGGTCATCGGTCGTGCAGACGACTTCGACTTTGAACTTTTTGAGGATGCGCCGTGCAGTGAGTTCGCCGGAGCGCAGGCGGGCATTGGCGGCATCCCATATTTTTTCGGCAGTGGTCTCATCGAGCAGTTCTTCGATGCCGAAGTAGCGGCGCAATTCAAGGTGCGTCCAGTTGTAAAGCGGGTTGCGCAGAGTCTGCGGGACAGTGGCGGCCCATGCCTGAAATTTTTCGCGCGGGGAGGCATCGCCGGTGATGAGACGTTCCGGGATGCCATTGGCGCGCATGGCCCGCCATTTGTAGTGGTCGCCTTCGAGCCAGATTTCGTGGAGGTTGTCGAAGTGCCGGTCGGCGGCGATGTCCTGCGGGGGCAGGTGGCAGTGGTAATCTATGATGCCGAGCGGAGCAGCGACATCGTGGTAAAGCTCTTGGGCGAGAGGCGTTGAGAGGAGGAAATTGCGATTGAGAAAGCTCATGCGAAAAGGGGAGTTTCGCGGACGGTCTGCCTTCCCGCAACCCAATTATTTTAATTACAAATCCTTATCTTAATCATTAGAATCCAAAATTAGAAAAGAGAAACGAAAACTAATGTTTGTATTCTGAGTAAAGAAATGCAGATTGGGCTTTCTTTCAAGAAAACCCATGAGCCATACGCAAACGCATTTGCAAACAAAGCCAGCCGGACAAGCGATCCCCGCCATTATGTCCAGCGCGGATGCTATTCCACCTATCGGGCCAGCTTCATTTGATGAGCGTGCTGCCACATGGGATTCCGATCTCCGCCGCCGCGTCCTCACGGAAGACATCGCCCGTGAGATTTTTGCCACCATTCCTCTTGCTCCGGATTGGCGCGTGCTCGACTACGGTTGTGGCACGGGAGCCCTCGCACTTCACCTTTTGCCGCGAGTGCGGGAAGTGGTGGCGGCAGACGCCTCAACAGGCATGGTCGCCGAGGTGCGCCGCAAACATGACGCGCTGCCGCCGGAAGACGCCGCGCGCTTTCACCCGCTTCTACTCGACCTTACAAACACGCCGCCTCCTTTCAGCCAAGGCTTCAATTTCATCGTCGCCTCGTTGGTAATTCACCATGTGAAAAACATACCCGCGCTGCTGGCCGTTTTCCAGAAATTGCTCCTGCCCGGTGGGCACCTTGTCATCGTGGAATGGAGCAACGCTGCCGACCCTGACGAATACCTTGCGCATCCTAAATTGAAGCCCGCCGTGCTTGGTTTCGCGCCGGACGAGCTTGCCAATCTTGCGGTGAAGGCACTTGAACCCGCGGGTGCCGCATGGCGCACCATCAACTATTTTCAAAGGGATGACGACACCGTATCGCCCGCCTTCCTTTTGCGCATCAAACGGCATCCACGCACAGTTTGCTCTGCCGCTTCATGTAGTCAGAACGGATAGCGCCGCATAGCGCTTCCGTTCTTTTTCTGCTTTTTCTGTTTTCACCTGTTCTTACCCACGCTCCGCGCACACCAAACCCGCACGGGAGCAGACTGCCCAAAAAACTTAGCACCAAGTCCCGACCACAGGATTGTGCAACATTGACGCACACGCTACCGCGTTAGCTCTCGCCAGATTGCGCCTCCCATTTGCGCAATCGCAACTCCGCGCCACACCTCCCCCGGCGCACTCAGCCAACAGGCCACGGCCTTATCCGTGTCAAACTACGTCCATACAAAAAACGTCAAATGAAAATAACGCTTCAAAAACGCTTCCTCAAAACTCTGGCAACAGCCCTCGTGCTGCCTGCCGCACTTGCCACCGCTACACTCGCGGACACCGGAGATACCGCGCCTGCGCCGGGTCCCGCGCCCGCCGCCGATGCCGCCGCACCGGAGGCTGCGAAAACCGCAGCGCCTGCGCCCGCCGCGGTGAAGACCGATGCAGCAACAGCGACCGATGAAGAAAAGGTGCTTCTCGAGGCCGTCACGGTCTCCGAGCTGGGTATCTCCCGCGCCAATGCCACGCTGCGTCCGGCGGATATTTCCCCGACGACGAGCACGGGCACAGACCCGGTGCTCACGCTCAACCGCCTGCCCGGCATCTCTGTAAACTCTGTGGACCCCATTGGGGTGCGCGTCAGCTCCGGTTCCAGCTTGCGCTTGCGTGCCTACGGCCTCAGCGCCCTGGCCGTGGCCGCCGACGGCATCCCCGTCCCCGGTGCCGGTGGCTTGAGCAGCAACTCCATCAATCACTATATCGAGGCCGAAAACATTGACCACATCGAGGTATCGCCGGGCACAGCCGACGTCACCACTTCAGCTTATACCGCGCTTGGTGGTTCGATAAATTTTTATTCCAAACCGCCCGCAGAACATCCCGGCATAATCACCTCCGGCACCTATGGGACAAACAATCTGTATCGCCTCTATGCCCGCGTTGACACCGGGAAATACAAGGGATTCAGCGCGTTTGCCAGTGGTTCCGAGAGCCATGTGGACGAAGTTTTCGCCAATAAAGGCGGGCACGACCGCAAGAAATACGACGCGCAACTCCGGTGGGAAAATGAGACGGGCAACCTTGTCATTTACGGTGCCTACAGCTATTTCAAGGCCGATGACTTGGACACCCGTCCCATCTCCGGCTCCTACAAACAGTATCTCGGCAAAAACCAAAAGGAACTCGCTGCGCTGGGCGTTCTCGGAAATCTCTCCGATGGCGGGCGGCACTGGTTTTACTCCACCGTCCTCGATGGCGATCCCAACGGTCTCGACAGCACCTATTGGGATAAAAACCGCAACGGACGCGTCACGCAGTTAGGCAGTGTCCACATTGAATATCGCCCGACCGATAACATCAAAGTCACCGCGATTCCCTATTATCAGGATCGCACCGGATACAATCGCGGGGCCGTCCCGTTCAACACCGCCCTGCAATTTTTCGCAGATAATCAATACGCCACTAAACTGCGCACAGGCTCTTATCGCCGCGACATTGTAGCTCCAGACACACACGGCACAGTTATTGATGACGCTTGGCTCGACGGCTACGTAGCGGCAGTCGCCAACGGCACCTCGGCAGCCTATCGCCGGGCGGTGACCGACGGCACGGATCAGGCTCGCCAGGGCTTCGCCAGTGGAAATCGCTACGGCGTGCCGGTGACGTTCTCTTGGAACATCGGCAGCCATAAACTCGAAGCTGGCCTTTGGCTCGAGCGCGATGCCCCGGATTACGTCCGCTACGGTTACAATCAAGTCAAAGGTTCTAACGCCAATCGCTTCGACTACTCGCGTTACTGGGTCTCCTACTATGACAATCATTATGACGCCCGCACGTTCGAGTTTCACTTGAAAGACACTGCAAAGTTTTTCGACAACCGCCTCACG
>JAITXH010000213.1 GCA_031284845.1 Puniceicoccales bacterium
GAATACCGGGCGACGGAGTTCCATTCCCAGACTTCGAGAAGGAGGGTCTTTTCTATTTCTATGGCGACTTCGCGCAACTCCTGCCAAGTGGTTTGACGCCAAAAATGGGATTTGGCCCTTTCCAGAAATTCGGACATCGCCTTGTAGCGGGCGGCACGGCGTCCGGCATCAATAGCGCCAATCGCGGAAAGAAATGTGGCCGATACCAGAGGCAATGAGAGCGTGACAAGCTTCAGCACTCCATAAAAAGCCGGGTGTCCTCCCGAAATATTGAAATAGAGGAACAGGCAAACGCCGAGTATCGCTAAAGCGGTGCATGTGCGCGCTGTCCGGCGGAAGATTTTCTCTTTGCGCTCTGCTTTTGTTGAATTTCGTCGAAAATACTTGAGTTGGTCTTCGATGCGTTTTTCCGAATAATCTTGTTTTACGCGTTGAAGATGCTCCTCCGGTGTCTGCCCTTGGCCGCTCACAGGAGAATAGGCGACACGCCAGAGAAAAATACTGTGTTGGAAATTTTCGAAGATAGGCAGCCGTATCGCCGGGAAAATGACATCCGCGCCTTTAAATTCCCAAACTGCGAGCATGGAACGGCAAAGCTCCGATCCCAGGCGGTTGTTAATCCAAGCCTCATGGGTGCGTTGAAAGAAAAGCGGGAAGAGGAGCGCGGCGGATAAGGCAAAAAACTCAATGAGGAGAGCGGCAAAACCCCAAGTGTGATTGCCCCAAAGCAGAGAGGAGATGGCGACGGCGATGGAGAACTGGTGCAGCCCGATCAGAATCAGGGTCCCGCTCTGAAAACGGGGTTGGTTCAGCGAGGCCTGCTTGCTGAGTTTCTCGCGAAGCTCGGTGATGATTGCTTTCCGTTCCTCTACCGTCTGCCCGCGGGATAGTTCAACGGGCGCGGCAAAGACGGCGAGGGTGTCGGATACACGGGCGAGACGTTCAGGGTTTTCCGTTTTGATTTCTCCGGTTTGCGAATGAATCCAGACGACGGGCTTGCCTTGTTCTTTGGCGTAGCTGACTGCGTCGCCCGTGCCACCGGGTCGCCCCGGTGTCCCGTCCCAGATGGCGAGAAGCACGTCGCACTCGTCCACGGTTCTCAAGGTGCAGGAGACAAAGGCCTGAGTGCGGTTTTCTTTATCGGTGTTCTCTTCGGAGGTCTCGGTCGCGGCTTCGATGACCCGTGCGGCTTGCTCCAGTCGTGGCTGGATGCGATCGCGGTCGGCATCGGTAAAGTCGTCGGGGTTGAAAAAGCGCTCGCGGCTAAAGGGTAGCAGAGCAATCCACGGGATAGCAGGGGATTGGGCAAATACGGTTTCGACAAAGAGGGTGTCGGCACCTTTGGCGGCGGAGGAGACGGCGGCGATCGGCGAATGGGTGGCAGCGGCGATTTGTTTGAGTGCCTCGGCGATGGAGGAGCGGAGGAGCGGTTCGTTCTGGATGTTCCGGTGACCGCTAAAACCGACAAAAAACCAGACGTTCACCTTGTGTTCTTGAGGCATGATGGAGAGAGGTTGTGGGTGGGGAGTGTGGCAACACCCCGTTCACTTGCAAGGCGTTTGTAACAGGAATGGCGGTGCGTGGCTTACGGGAAATCCAGCCGTTTTTCCCGCAAGCGGGCGGCTATCCGCAAAAAGTTTTGATCGCCCTGTTATTCAAACTTGTCATTCTGGTGCGCCTCCACAGCATCGCCGGAATTATTTACACACCCATGAAACTTCTCTCTGCTCTCTTCTCAATAAGCTGCCTCTGCGCAAGCATCACGGCGCTTCAGGCGGCTCCAACTCCTGCGGAAGTCATCCGGCAGGCGCGCGTGAAAATCGGCACGGAAGCCACTCTGTCTGCGGTCAGATCGCTCTCGCTGGAAGGCAATGCATTTGATGCCGATGGCAAAAAAATTGGTCTCGTCTTAAACGACTACAAGCTCCCCAACAAGCGTCGCGAATACTCCTTCCGCACTGACCGCAACGCCGAAATCACCCTCGCCAGCAACGGACTTGAAGGCTTCTTGAAAAGCCGGGATCTGAACACCCAGCAAACCCCTGTGCGCCTGCTCAACGGCACCGAGCTCAAAGCCTCCACGGACATCCTCCATGCGGAGTTGGACTTCTTCGCCACGCCCAAGGGCGGCAAGATCACCTATGCTGGTGAAGGCACGCAGCAGGGCAAAGTCTGCAACATCCTTGAATATCAATATGCCGGCGGCATCATCATCCGCCGTTATTTTGAAAAAACAACGGCTCTTCTGGTCGCTCAGGAAATCTATGATGCGACCACGCCGAAGGAAGACCGTCGGCTCGTCGTCTTCGAAGGCGTGCTCGAAAGCGAGGGAATCCGTTTCCCTAAGAAAATCATCAACTACGCAAAAGGGAAAATAGATTCCAGCATCGAATACACGGCAGTTAAGGTGAACCCCACCATACCTGACTCCGTTTTTGCATTCCCGATGCCGTAAACACACCTTTTTCTCTTTCTCCCTCTCCATGCCGAGGCTCGACTACAAACAAAAAGACTTCCGCCAGCAGCTCGAAACATTCTGCGCGGGAGCGTCCGCCCAGGCGGAGGTCGTGCAGACCGTCTCGGAAATACTCAGCGATGTGCGCCTGCGTGGAGATTTGGCAGTCGCCTACTACACGGCAAAATTCGATCACGCAAAGCTCACATCCAAGCAGATGCGCATCTCCCCGGAAGCGCTGGAAAAAGCCGCTGCCGCCCTGCCGCCCACCGCACGCAAGGCTCTTGAAGAGGCCACGAAGTGCATCCGGGATTTTCACAAAAAAACCGTTCCCCAGTCCTGGGAACACACCAACCCTCACGGTGCCCGTGTTGGCGAGCGCTTTAGCCCCATCCAACGGTGCGCCCTCTACATCCCCGGCGGGCAAGTCCCTCTGGTCTCCACTGTGCTGATGACCGCCATCCCTGCGCAACTCGCCGGGGTGCCGCAACTCGTCGCCTGCACGCCTCCGCAGCCCAATGGTCAGGTAAATGCCGCCATGCTCGCGGCATTCCATCACTGCGGCATACAGGAGGTCTATGCCATTGGTGGCATTCAGGCCATCGGCGCACTCGCTTACGGCACGGAAACCATCCGCGCCGCAGATAAAATTTTCGGTCCCGGCAACGCCTATGTCTGCGAAGCCAAGCGACAAGTCTTCGGCAGAGTCGGCGTGGATCTGCTCCCCGGCCCCAGCGAGGTAATGGTCATCGCCGACACCACGGCTCACGCTGATTGGGCCGCTGCCGACCTGCTCGCCCAAGCTGAACATGGCACGGGCAAGGAAAAGGTATACCTTCTGGTCACCGACATCAAAACACGCGCCGACATCGAGCACGCCATCGAAGTGCAACTCACCTCGCTCACGCACGCCGCAAAAATCCGCGCCGTGCTCGAAAAAAACTTTTGCTCCATCCTGCTCCCCGGCCTCGCTCAAGCTGCGGAAATCGCCAACTACATCGCACCGGAGCACCTCGAATTGCAGGTGGAGGAAAAAGAAGTTTCGCGCCTCGCCAAGCAGATCACCACTGCGGGGGCGATTCTACTCGGGCACCACTCTCCCACCGTGCTGGGCGATTTCACCGCAGGCCCCAGCCACACGCTCCCAACGGGACGGGCAGGACGTTTCTTCAGCGGGCTGCAGGTATCTGACTTCATGCGCCGCACCAGCTTGGTGGAATACACCCCCGAAAGCCTGAAAAAAGCCGCCGGTGTCGTCGCAGCATTCAGCGCCATGGAACAACTCGATGCCCACGGGCGCTCGCTCACTATCCGGCTGGAGAAATAAGACAGCGACCGGGAATTTGCCCGGTGCGCCTTTTTGTTGTCAGCAGCGACATTTTCCTCCATCCGGGATGCTCTTTAATCTATGAGAGCACTTCTTTTCTCCGGGCAGGGAGCCCAAAAAGTCGGCATGGGAAAATCCCTCTACGACAATTCGCCCATAGCCAGAGCGCTTTACGACCGCGCCGAGGCTGCACTGGGCTTTGAGTTCAAAAAAATCTGCTTTGAAGGCCCGGAAAGCACACTCACGCAGACCCGCGTGTGCCAGCCGGCTCTTTACGTGCAGGGCTATGCCATCGCCGAAATCTTGAAAGCCGACGGCAAGCTCGGCGACCTGAAGGCCGCCCTCGGGCTTAGCCTCGGCGAACTCACCGCTTACGCCTTCGCTGGCGTGTGGGATTTTGAGACCGGATTAAAGATCGTCGCCGAACGCGGGCGGCTGATGCAAGTCGCCTGCGATGCCACCAAAGGCGGGATGGCCGCAGTAGTCGGCGGCACCCTCGAGGAAGTCCACAAACTCTGCGAAGCCTACGACATTGACGTGGCAAACCGCAACTGCCCCGGACAAATCGTCATCTCGGGCGATTTTGACAGAGTCAACGCCGCCGCAGCCAACGCCAAAACCTACGGCGCTTTTAAGCTGGTAAAACCCCTCGTCGTCGCAGGTGCTTACCACAGCCGCCTGATGGAACCGGCACGCGCCGAATTTGAAAAATTCCTCGCGCCGATAGAATTCAAAAAACCGGAGTTGACCGTGTTCACCAACACCACCGGCGCACAAATCAGCGACCCGGCAGACCTCAAAGCAGCGCTGGTAAAACAGGTCGTGTCCACTGTCCTCTGGGAAGACTGCCTGCGGGCCGCCGCACTCGATTGCAAAGAATTTTTTGAATGCGGGCCGGGCGCAGTGCTCGCCGGCATGATGAAGCGCACCGACTCGACGGCCAAGGTGGTCTCCATCAACGAATTTTCTGAAATCCCTGCAAACTGACAACCATGAGCTTCTCGACACTTACAACACAGCGCTACTCAGTGCGGCGCTTCAAAGACCAGCCGGTAGAGGAAAGGCACCTCTCCCTCATCCTCGAAGCAGCACGCAATGCCCCGACTGCGGGAAACCGCCAGCCGCAACGCATCCTCGTTATAAGCCAACCCGAAGGATTGCAAAAAATTGACCGCTGCACGCGCTGCCGCTTTGGCGCTCCGGTGGTGCTCCTCATCGGTTATGACCCCGGAGCCAGTTGGGTGCGCCCGTTTGACGGCACATCCAGCGGCTGGGTGGATGCCAGCATTGTGACCACGCAGATGATGCTGCAAGCCACCGAGCTGGGATTGGGCACGACATGGGTGATGCACTTCGACCCGGCCAAGGTCTTCGAAGAATTCTCTCCACCGGCAAATTTTGTGCCGGTAGCCATGCTCATCCTCGGATATCCTGCCGCAGACAGCGTCCCCACGGATAGACACACCCTGCGCCACCCGCTCAGCAAACTCGTCGCCTTTGAACACTTCGTCTGATTGTTTCCCCGTCCACCGCTGCCCCGTTTGCCCGTAGCGCCGATGAGCACCGCCCCTCTCCTGTTTCTCAACGACGGAAACCGCATTCCCCAACTTGGGCTGGGGACGTGGCAGGTGCTCGACCGGCAAGTAAGCGAAACCCTCGGCACCGCATTCAATGCCGGTTACCGCTCCATTGACACAGCGGCCATTTACAACAACGAAACCGCCATCGGCGAAGCCCTGTGCCGTTGCTCCATCCCACGAGAGCAGATCTTCATCACCACCAAAGTATGGAACAGCGATCAGGGTTTTGACAACACGCTCAAGGCCTTTGATAAAAGCCTCGCCCGCCTTGGTCTGGACTACGCCGATCTGTATCTCATCCACTGGCCGGCACCCGCCCTCGGCAGATACGTGGACACCTGGCGTGCCCTCATCCGCTTGCGGCAAGAAGGCCGTGTCCGCTCCATCGGTGTCTCCAATTTTAACATCGCGCATCTCCAGCACCTCATTGACGAAACTGGCGTCACACCCGCCATAAACCAAATCGAATTACACCCTCAGTTCGCCCAGACAGAGCTGCGCGCCTTCCACGCCGGGCACGGCATACGCACCGAATCCTCAAGCCCCCTTGCCCAAGGCGGCGCAGTGCTCAAAAGCGCCGTCCCCGCCCGGATCGCCCGCAAGCACGGGCGCACCCCGGCCCAGATCATCCTGCGCTGGCACATTGAGCTTGGCCTCGCAGCCACCCCCAAGGCCACTACCCCGGAGCACATCCACGAAAATGCCGGCATCTTCGACTTCAAGTTGGACCCCGCCGATATAGCCGCCTTGGGAACACTGGACACGGGACGCCGCCTCGGTCCCAACCCGGACACTTTTTCCCCATCTGTTTCCTAAAAATATACCAAATAAATAAGCACTCGCCCGTTTTTTTTATTCGTCCCGCCCACAGTTTCCCGCATCCTCTATTCAAAATTTACCGACCACTGTGAAGATATTTCCCGACAAAGAAACATTCATACATCTCGCTGCCGGCGGAAATGTCATCCCCGTTTGCGCCGATTTGATGGCCGATATGGAGACCCCCGTCTCCGTCTATGCCAAACTGCGCGGACGCGGCCCCTCGTTTCTGCTCGAATCTGTAACCGGAGGCGAAAGCATCGGGCGTTATAGCTTCGCCGGAGCACGCCCCAAAATAACTATCACCGCATGGTCAGATCGCACCGTCATCTCCCGACGCGACGGCAGCACCGAGACATTCCCCACGCCGCCGGATCCCCTCAAGCTCATCGAGCAAATCATCGTCCCGTGCCGCCCTGTCCAATTGCCCGGCATGCCACCATTTATCGGCGGTGCAGTCGGCTTCGTCGGCTACGAATACATCCACAGCATCGAGCCGACCGTCCCGCTACCACCCAAAGATGAACTAGGCGTCCCGCTGCTCCACTTCATCGTCATGGACAGTGTCGTGATATTCGACCACGCACGACAACTCGTCCGCCTGTGCGTGAACGCCTTCACCGCCGAGACAAACTCCCTCGCCGACGCATGGGAACAAGCCGTCGTAGAACTGAAAGTGCTCCTCAACACCATCCGCACGCCGCGTCCACCCGCACCCACGGCACTCACCGTGGACGCCGCCGTCGAGCCACCTCAGGGCAATTTCACCCGCCAGACCTTTGAGGCTGCTGTGCAAAAAGCCCGCGAATACATCCACGCAGGCGATGGCGTGCAAGTCGTGCTCTCCCAGCGCTTCGACAAAAAATTTTCCGCCAACCCCATAGACCTCTACCGTGTTCTGCGTTACATCAACCCCTCCCCCTACATGTTCATCCTCGAAAACGGCACCGAGATACAAGTCGTAGGAGCCTCCCCCGAAGTGAATGTGCGCCTCACCGATGGCGTCGTCCAAATCCGCCCCATCGCCGGCACACGCCCGCGTGGACGGACAGACGCCGAAGACAGGCAGCTCGAAAAAGAACTCCTCGCCGATGAAAAAGAACTGGCCGAGCACCTGATGCTCGTGGATCTCGCACGCAACGACATCGGGCGCGTCTGCGCGACAGGCACAGTCTCCGTGCAAGAATACGCCGCCGTGGAGCGGTATTCGCACGTCATGCACATCGTCTCACAGGTGGAAGGACGCCTCGCCGAAGGCAAAAATGCCTTCGATCTCTTCCGCGCCACCTTCCCCGCCGGCACCCTGAGCGGCGCGCCCAAAATCCGGGCCATGCAAATCATCGCCGAACAGGAAGGCACGCGCCGTGGCTTTTATGGTGGTGCCCTCGGCTACTTTTCCTTCTCCGGCAATCACGACTCGTGTATCGCCATCCGCAGCGCACTGATCAAAGACGGCACAGTCCATATCCAGGCCGGAGCGGGCATAGTCGCCGACTCTGTGCCGGCCAATGAGTATCAAGAAACGGTGAACAAATCCATGAGCGTGCTGAAAGCCGTGGCCATCGCTGAAGAAATGGCCCAAAGCACACATTAAAATGACAGCCTTTGACGCGATGTCTGAAAAATCGAATCATATTTATTTCATTGAAAATGACACCGGCACTCCGGTCGTCAGGATTGTGGGACGCGCCACCTGCCTCAACTGCGAGCCTTTCCGCGCTTTTATTGAACCGTTCACAGCCACGCCCGCTGCCACCCTCATCATAGATTTTGAGCGATGTCTTTACATGGACAGCACCTTCCTCGGCCTTTTCGCCGACGCTGCCATGCGCCTGCGCAAGCATAAGCCACCGGGCAAAATCCTCGCCCGCAACCTTTCCGCAAGAAATTACGAACAAGTGAAAAATCTCGGACTCCTCCATTTCCTCGACATCGAAAATCCGCCCTGCACCACACGACGGGAAGACCCGACCGCCGCAAACAGCCTCGGCGAAACCGCACCGGTGAACCGCGCCGCCGTGATACGCGCCCACGAGCAACTCATCGCCGCCAACCCGGACAATGCCGAAGTTTTTCAAGAAATCGTGAACGGCCTCTGCAAAAGCAAGACACAGCGGTGAATACTCCACTCACACCCAATCAATTGCAGGTATCGCCCACCGATCTCGAACGTGCCGCCCAAATTCAGCACAACCTGCTCCCACGTGAGCCGCTGCAAAACGAGTGGCTGGATATCGCCGCGCACACCGCACAACGCGATGCCGTAGGAGGCGACATCCACACATTCCAGACCTTGCCCAACGGACGCGTCCGCGTATTTGTCGCAGATGTCGCCGGGAAAGGAGTTGCCGCCGCACTGGTCGCGACACTCTGCCAAGCTCACCTGCGCCATCTGCAACCCGAGGCCACCGACCCCGCTGACCTGCTCCGCAAGCTCAATGCAGCGATGCAAGGTGAATTCAGCCCGGTCCGCTACCTCACCGCCATCTGTGCCGAATTTGACCCTGCCACAGGCACCGTCACACTCGCCCGTGCCGGACACGAGCTGCCGCTGTATTATCATCCGGCTAGCGCCAATCTCCCCGCCGGACTGGAAAAAATCGAAACAGAAGGACTGGGCATTGGCCTTGCACCTCCCGACTCCTTTGACGACATGCTTACACAAAGCACCCTTCCCTTTCCTTCTGGCACCGCATTGTTGTTTTTTACGGATGGCATTGTGGAAGCCACAAACCGTAGCGGCGACGAGTTTGGAAGCGAACATCTTGAAGCACTTTTTGCCGAAAGCGCTGCGACAGGAGCCAACGCCGATACCGTAAATCAGATCATACTTTCCGCAGTGGACGCCTTCGCAGAGAGTGCCCCCCGGCACGACGACAGGACGCTCGTGTGCATGCTCGCCAAAGCCTGAACGC
>JAITXH010000003.1 GCA_031284845.1 Puniceicoccales bacterium
CCACGGTGTCCACGGCGGGCGCGTTTCCGAGGCTTCCTGCAAGCAGGGTCAGCGCGTCCACTTTGCCGGTGCCGCGCAAGGCAAAGAGACGGTTGTTTTGGATGGCATCGAGGATGTGGAGCATGGCGGCGAAAAACGGATGCTCTATGAACCAGAAAAGGAAGGGCAGGAACAAGAAAAAACGGCCCGGTATTTTCGTATTTTCTGTGGAAAATACCGGGTTGAGCTTGGGAAATTTCCGCTTGCCAAGCGATGGCACTGTGCGCCTTCTCGGCCACCAGAGTCTAACTGCAATGGCCGCCGCTAAAAAGACAACTACGCCCGACAGCGTCGCCACCGACGCTGATGACGCCGCTGCGCATCAGCCGCACGACAAGTTTTTCAAAAGCATTTTTGCGAACATCCCCACCGCCATCGGCTTTCTGAAAAACTACCTTCCGGAGGCCGTTGTGCGCTGCCTCGATCTCACCCCGGAACACGTTACCCACATTGAGGATAGCTATGTCTCGGACACTTTCAAACAAGTCGAAGCCGACCTCCTCTTCAGCGTCCCGTTGAAGACTGGCGGCAAGGCCCCCATGGCCACTTATGTCTATGTGTTGTGGGAGCACCAATACAAGGAGGACCGGCACATCGGGTTGCGTCTCCTTGGTTACATGGTGTCCATCTGGAAAGAGTATCTCAAAAAGCATCCTAAAGCCAAAAAGCTGCCGTTCATCCTGCCGCTTGTTTTAGCGCAAAACAAGAAGGCATGGCGTGTTTTGCCCCATTTTGGTCCGGGGCAGTTCGTTCTTCCTGCGGAGCAAAGCGCCGATTTTGCCCGTTATGTTCCGGGTTTTGATTTTGCCATCATTGAAACGGCGAAACTGGCCGACTCTGAGATACGTGGCACGCCTGCCGGGGCTTTTGCGTTGCAGGTGATGAAGGCGCAACGCGAAGGTCCTGCCGCGCTTGCTTCCGATCGCATTTGGAAGTCCCCGTTCCTTCTTCAACCTGGTTTGCTTTCGGATGAGGAGCTTTCATTCAGCGTCCGCTACATGCTTCACACCGGCCTTGACAAGGACACGTTTGAGCGTAGGACAAACGCGTTACCAAGGACTACACGAGGCACCGTTATGACAGCAGCAGAACAATACAAGCGAATCGGCAGGCTGGAAGGCAAGCAGATCGGCAGGCTGGAGGGCCAGCGAATCGGCGATCTCGTTGGTTGCATCACAACGGCGCAACGATTTTTGGGGCTGAAACCCACGCCGAAGGCCGAACTTTTTGCCCAATCCCTCGAAGAGCTTCGGGCTACGTATAAGCACCTTTGCGTCGGGCGCCTCACCCGCTGAGCGCAAACGCACAAGGCTCCATCCCCCGCTTTGGGTAACGTCCGGGGAATCTTCTAAAGACCTGTTTCCGATGCCAGACGGCGACGGGCACTTAAATATCCGGTTTTCGATTCTCAGGGAAACCTTACCCTTTCCGGCGCAGGACGTGCATTTCAGGTGCGCAACGGCCTTCCAGCGGGCATCTCAGGCTCGCCTTCCTTCGGAACTTTTACGCTAATTTTGCACGCACACCAGCGTTTGAATCTTGCATCCACCCCCTCTCTTTCTTCACTCCACCTCCACGTTTTAACCTCATCTCATTCTCATCATGAAAAAGTTTCTTCTTCCCCTCGCGCTCCTCGCTTCCGCAGCAGCACTTAACGCAGCTACCATCAACTGGGGCACTGGCGACGGTGATTGGACAGCCACCACTTTTCACGGAACGGCCTACGCCCCTGGCGACACGCTTGTTTTTAACGGTGCCACTGGTGGCACTGTCACGGTCAAGGACAGCATCACTGCGGCGCAGGTTCAGTTTGCAGGCGGCGCGGCTGCCAATTGGATCGTCAAGGGCGATGGCACGCTGCACACTGTGACTTTGACCGGCAATGCATTTAGCTTCGTCAACGGCAATGCTCACGTCACCCTTTCCAGGGCAGAGAGGGTGCAGTTCACCTCCTCCTCCTCTCCCGCTAGCAATAGCAGTGATGGTTTTTCACTTAACGGCGTCTTGGAGTTGGACTCGTTCAACTATAACCTCAAGCACATTGATAACGGACTAATTGCCTCTCCGCGCATAGTTCTCACTGGCTCGACTTACATCCGATACACGGGTGGGAGTGAACAGGTTTATCCGCAAGACTGGCTTCCTGATGCGAGAAATAATCGAAACAACAATTCTCAATTTTTTGCCAATGGGAACACGAATACCGAGTCTTGGATCAATATAACAAGGGAAGACACCACCCTTGAAATATGGGGGGCTTCGCGTCTGCCTACTGCGAATGGTAATAATAATCAGGGGCAGAGGCTGATGAAGACCGGTCCGGGGACCTTGGTAATCACTGGCTCTTACCTTGTAAGTTGGGGAGGCACCAATTACGTGCTCAGTGGCACGGCAGTGGGGACGAACGAAGGCGAGGTCATTATCACGGGCAATGTGGGAACTGGTCAGGAAAATGCCATGAATAAAGACTACAAAGAATACGCGATCACAGTGCAAGGAACTGGCAAGGTGACTTTGGTCAATGACCGCGACAATACGGGAAATCGCCCAACTGAGCCAACCGTCTTGACTGACTCCCGTCCTGCTTATTTTCCCAACCGATTTGAACCGACGCAAATTGATCCCAAGTCCGGCGTCAAGATGGATGGCGGGACCTTCGATCTCAACGGGCATAATGAGTATATTGCCTATTTGGATGGCAGCGGAGGCGTGATCGTAAATACCGCGACCAAGCCAGCGAGTTTGGGTATTCAATTCGGGGACGCCACCTGGGAGGACGAAGCCCACAAGTTTGATATACTCCCCTACAACAACTACCATGCAGAACGTGGTCGCTATGCACAAGATCTAGCTTCCACCTATGGTGGGCGCATCGCGGATGATCCCGACAAGGGAGCCATCAGCATTGGACTGTGCGCACCGACCCGGTCGCTGACACTTTACACTGCGGATCCCACCGACTCCTTGGGGCATAACTACCGGGGAGCGACCAATATCTATCTGGGTGCTCTCCAACTTGGCACCCCGGCAAATAGTGTCATTATCCCCAATACCGACATCATCGTTCACCTGAATTCGGAAGCCATGAGAGCGATTACAAAGTATTCTCTGAATGGCGGTATGCTGGAAGACGGTTATACTACCGAGACGCGCAACGGCAGGGTTTCGCTCTATCAGGTGGACGGGCTTGCGGGGAAGAGTATCAGCGGGACGGGTTCCATCGTCAAAGAGGCATTGGACAATACCGTCACGCTGCCTACGCTGGAAAACTTCACTGGTATCATTCGTGTGCGCGCAGGCACCTTGGAGTTCACGGGCGACGCCCACCCTTCACGGCTTGCCGTGGATGGCGGTGGCCAAATCAAGGTTCCCACAGGCAAGACGATGATACTCGATGGCGACAACATCCCGGCATTTGACCCCACGGACTTAGGCTATCTCAATGAATTGGATAGGCTTTGGGCGCTACGTAGTGGTGTCAAATACGACACCAATATCCTCGATTACTACGACTACGATCGTAAGTCCAACATAGGCCGTGTGCGTATATCCAACTCGGTTCCCACGAACCTTGTGGACTTTGACGTGGTGGGCAATCTGCGGGTCTCCGGAGGGCACAAGTTGTTCATCGGGGCGAACAGTGCCCTTACGGAGGATCAGTTGTCGGTGTCGGGCTTGCTCACGGTTTCTCAGGCGCGGCTGTATTACAATGCGATTACTAGCACGGGAACGCCGCCCAGACCGCAGACCGGGGATCCCGGCGTTGCAACCAGCAGCGATATTATTTACACCAATGCGCTTAGCGCGAGCGGCGAAAACACTATTCTTTTTCAGGAGCTTAAAAATTCTACGGCCTTCTATAAATTGATCACGGTGGCCACAGGCGCGAGTATTTCGGATGAGGCGCTGGCGTCGTTTGTCGTGGATGGTGCGACGGCATCGGTCAAAGCGATCCTTGAGAGTCCAGATGTATCCACGTCGTTTACCCGGCAGGATGATGGCCGGACGCTGGTGCTCAATGTGGTTTATCGAAGCAGTCCGGAGTCCTTGTTGTGGAATGGCACTTCGACGGCGGCAGGCAGGCAATGGGATTACTCGGAGTTTAATTGGCTGGTTTCCGACAGTTCGAATGCGAAATTTGCCGAGCGTGCGGCAGTGGAATTCCGGGACGGCGGGGAGAGGACTGTGAACATAGACACCCCGGTGAATCCGTTTTCGCTGCAAGTGGATGTTTCGGAGTTTACGCAGCCTCTTTTGTTTTCCTTTGGTGCTGCGGGCAAGCTGACCGGCACGACCGGCATTGCGAAAGCGGGAAGCGGGACCTTGGTGTTGCGTGGCAACGCGGAGTCCTCGCTGAACGATTTTACCGGTGTGGTCTCCATCCGCGGGGGCGTGCTGGAGTTGGCCGGGCAGGCGCGTTTGCTGGGCAATCGTTCCCAGTCGAGCGTGTTGGGATCTGGGGCGTCTTCGGCGGATTTGCTGATAGACTCGGGTGTTTTGCGTTTTAGCGGGGATGCGTCCAACGCGACGACGACGAACCGCACGTTCACGATGGGTTATCGTGGGGCCACGCTTGAAGTGGCGTCCACGGCGGCCAATACGCGTGTGTTTTTCACGGGTGCGTATGCGTCGGCGGATGCTGTTATCCAGAATGGAGCCGGGTCGCGCACGTTGACGCTCACGGGTGCTGGCGGTGCGTCGGCGTTGAGTCCTGATGGGGCTGTGCCGAACGCCACGGCTGGCGGTGCCTTTGGGTTGCGGCTGACAGATGTGTCCGATGGCAACGGCAGCAGGCTTGCTGTGGAGAAGACTGGTGCGGGTGTGTGGCACCTCACGAATGTTGCGAACACCTTTACCGGCGGGTTGACGATCTCGCAAGGGGCGCTGGCTGTTTCGGCAGATGGTGCCTTGGGTGGCGCGGCCAATATCGTAACGCTCAATGGAGGTGCACTGGTGAATGCGACGGCATCGCCTAATGACAATTTGTTGCTTGTGCCTGTGCCTGAGATCGTGCTTTCGCACCGCATCGCGGTGGGTGCGGCAGGCGGGGATGTGAGCGTGCTTGCCGGGACGGTTTTGACGTCGGACGGACTTCTGAGCGGTTCTGGGCTTTTGGGCAAGCGTGGCTCGGGCACTTTGGTGCTGACTGCCGGGAACACCAGTTTTCAGGGCGGCACGCGCATTTACGGCGGTGTTCTGCGCACGACGAATCCGTATGCGCTGGGCTTTGGCTCTGTGAGTGTGGATTCCGGGGCGCGTTTGCAGCTTGCGGCCACGGATGGCGACGGGCTGACGCTCACGGGAGGTCTGCTCGGGCAGGGCACGGTGGAGAACATCCGCCCGGAGAGGGCAGTGCTCACGCTCAATGTGTCGGACGCCAGCGGGAGTGTGATTTTCAGCGGAGACATTGTTGATGGCACCGGGCCATTGGCTGTGCATAAGCTTGGTTCTGGCACCCAGACGCTGGGAGGAGCCGGGAACTATTCCGGTGGGCTGGAGGTGAGCGGCGGCATTTTGCGTTTGGCGAGTGCGGCGGCGCTTGGCTCGAGTCCTGCGCTTGTGCGTGGGGATAACGGCGGGGGCACGCTTGACATCGCCGGGCAAAATCTTTCCGGGCGTCCTGTTGTTATTTCCGGTGAGGGTGCGGCCAATCGCGGTGTTGTGCTGGACAGCATTGGCGGCGGAGTGCTGCCCGATTTGGCGCTGGGTGCGGCTTCGACGGTGCGCACGTTTGGCGGAACTCGCCTTGGTCTGGCGCGCACGGCTGCGGATGTATCCGGCGTGCAATTGCTCTCGCTGGGTGCGGCTCCTGCGCCGTTTTTGACTCCTGATCCGCTTTGGACTTTGGATGATTTGCCTGTTTTTGTGGCCGGGGTCGGTTCCTCCGTGGAGGGGGTCGGGCTGCGCCTGCTCGCCGGAGTGCAACTGCGGCTGGATGCGAATGAGCGGCTGGCGGCGTCCACGCCGGTGGAGGTGCGCAGCGGTGCTGCGTTGTCCATCTCGAGCCTGATCACGCAGACACTTGGCGTGCTCTCCGGAGGCGGGAGTGTGCGTGGGCAGGGGACTCTTGTTTTGGCTCCTGCGGTTCAGAATCTGGAATTTGGCGGCACGCTGGATGGCGGGGTGAATCTCACGCTCACGCGTGGTGTTGTCACGTTGACCAATCCAGCGAGCACGACTACGGGGGTCATCACTGTTGGCGGCACGCCCGGCGATGGCGCGGTGTTGCGACTGGAGGATACGTTGACGGCTTCCGGGACAGGGACGGATGTTCTTGGTTCTGCCAGTTCCGTGTTGGCGTTGTCCAACGGTGTGGTTCGTTTTCTGGCGCCCGGCGCGTCTGAGACGGCGCGTTCGCTGTTGTTGGACGGGCAGGGCGGCACGTTGAGTGCGGAGTCTGGCGCAGTGCGTTTGCTCGGTTCGTCGTTGTTTGGGCAGTCGAGTGTTAATTATCGTTTGGAGCTTACCGGCCCTGGCACTGGCGGCAACGTGTTGCGTGCCGGGCTGGAGGATCCTTTGGCCGGTGAACTGGTGTTGGTGAAGACCGGCACGGGCACGTGGCAACTGGACGGGGCGAACGTTTACACGGGCGGCAC
>JAITXH010000018.1 GCA_031284845.1 Puniceicoccales bacterium
GAAGCGGCGTCTCGCCGCGTTCTTCGAGGCCTTCTGATACCATTCACGATGAAATTTTAACGGATGAGAGTATTCGTGTTCTACGTGCGAGTGGTGGTAGCTCAGGGCCAACGGCCCGACGCCATTGCGATGTGTTCCCAATGGAGCAGGAGCCCTCAATGCGGGCCCCGAAGAAAGCGGCGAGACGCCGCTTCCACTTTACGCAATGCCGTCGGACCGTTGGCTGCGCTCCATGCGGCTCGGAGACCCGCGTTCCCAGTCCCCTCCATTTCCGCAAAGTGGAATTTTTAATAGGAAGCGGTATTAAATCTCAAAGGCATCTTCGATGCGTGGGGCCAGCAGAAGATTGACTGCCGTTTTTACGGCGACGAGGTGCGCCATCACGCGGGCGGATACTGGCATTGCCGACGGCGTCTCAAAGGTGAATGAAAGCGAGGCATGGTTTTGCCTCAAAAAAAGCTGCTCAGGCCAGTGCTCGACAGTTTCCAGCGAAGAATCGGCGTGAGGGCGCAAGAGGCCGTTTTTGGCCGGGAAGCCGTCAATCTCCGGAGATTGGTCAATGCCCGTCACGGGTGCTACGGCTTGCAGAATGCGCCACCCCAAGTCCGGCTCGCCTGCTTCGCGCATCTCGTAAAGGTAGAAGCCTGTGGCCTCCCAGTCTTCATGAAGAAAAAGCGCAACGTCGTAATGCCTCCCGCCATGGTGCAGCCAGTGTTTGTGTGCACGGGTCTCACTGGCACTTCCTGCCCGGTAGTCGCGGTTGAGGTCGGTGCCGTCCGGCGTTTCACGTATGCCAGCTTTCATCCCGCGCGGGTTGAGCAAGGGGAGGACGTGCCAGGCGATCTCAGGGGCAAACCATTTTTGCGCCATGAGCGTGAGCAGGGCAAGGGGGCCGGCAGGTTCATCGCCGTGGATGCCGGCTGAGATGTAGATGCTCATGCGCGGATTGGCCGGGGTGTGTTCGGCGACGAGCAGGGGCAGGGTGTCCACGGTGCCGTATTCCACGACGCGGAAACCGGCTGCATCGGCGGTATTCACAAAGCGGCGCAAGTAGGTTTCTGGTTCTAGATCGGCAGACATGGCAAAAAAACATTCGGCGGTTTACTCTCGGCCAAGAGGTCAGCCGGGAGAGTCCGCTCCTTGTTTTCCGTCCTTTGGTTTTTCTCCGGCTTCCGGCGTTGGCGCAGCTTCAGGACGAAGCACGGGGAAAAGAATGGTGTCGCGGATGTTTGCGGCTCCGGTGAGCAGGATGACTAGGCGGTCAATCCCGATGCCCATCCCGCCCGCGGGTGGCATCCCGTGCTCGAGGGCTTCGAGGAAATCGTTGTCCACTTTTTGGACTTCCCCGCCCGCCTGCGCTTCGAACATTTTGCGTTGGAGGAGTGGGTCGTTTTGCTCGGAGTAGGCCGGGGCGACTTCCTGCCCGTTGATGCAAAGCTCGAAGACGTCGAGTGTGTCGGGGTCGGCTTGGTTGATCTTGGCGAGCGGGCAAAGCTCTTTGGGGATGTTCAACACGAAGGTGGGCTGCACGAGGAACGGCTCGATGAGCTTGCCGTAAACTTCGTTTGTCACCTCGTAGTCTTCCCAGTCGTCGCGCACATCGAGGTGGAATTTTTCGCGGGCGGCGGCGAGTTTGTCTGCCTTGGAGCGGCTGAACCAGTCCGGGTCGCCGGTCTTTTCGATAAGCAGGTCTTTGTAGGAAACTTCGCGCCATTTGCCGCCGAGTTCGATGTCCACTCCGTCGGCGTTGCGGATGGTGGTCGTGCCGACGACGGTCTCGCACAGGTGTAGCACGAGGCTCTGCACCAGCTCCATCATGCCCCGGTGGTCGGAGTAGGCTTGATAGACTTCGAGCATGGTGAACTCCGGGCTGTGCTTGCGGTCAAAGCCTTCGTTGCGGAAGACGCGCCCCAACTCAAACACGCGGTCAATGCCGCCCACGAGACAACGCTTGAGGTGGAGTTCGAGGGCGATGCGCAGGAAAAATTCGCAGCTCAAGGCGTTGAAGTGCGTAATGAACGGGCGCGCCGCCGCACCGCCTGCGGTGGTGTGGAAGGTGGGCGTCTCGACTTCGGTGAACTCCCGCGACCAAAGAAATTTCCGGACTTCGGCGACGATGCGGCTGCGTTGGAGCAGGCGTTTGCGGGAGTCGGCGTTCACGATGAGGTCGAGGTAACGCTGGCGATAGACTTGGTCGCTGTCGGTCAAGCCGTGCCATTTTTCGGGCAATGGGCGGAGTGCCTTCGAGACGAGGGCGTAGTCTTTCACGCGCACCGTCACCTCGCCCGTGGAGGTGCGGAAGAGCGGCCCGCGCACGCCGATGAAGTCTCCCGTATCGAGCATTTTTTTGAAGTGGGTGTTGTAGCGGTCGGCCCCGATTTCATCGCGGGTGAAGTAGAGGTGGAGGACGCCGTCGCGGTCGAGACTCTTGGCGAAACTCGCCTTGCCCATGATGCGGATGGTGACTACGCGCCCGGCCACGGAGACCTCCGGCCCGAAGGCGTGCGCTGCGCCCTCTGGCGCGGGAGTGCCGGGCGCGGGGGCGAGCGTGAGGCATTGGGCGGAGGTGTGCGTCTGCGGCCAGTTGTTGCGAAATGGGTCTTCTCCGGCGGCGCGGAGCAGGGAGAGCTTCTCTTTGCGGACAGCGTAAAGGTCGTGTGAGATGGCGTTGAGATCAGTGTCACTCATGGTGTTTGAAACCGGGGAAACGTGCCGCGCCCGCTTTGCGAGGCAAGGGGAAAAGGTCAAGGCGCACATTTCGCTGAAAACGGAGGGGGCGGGCAATTGTGCCAACGGCAAGAAGTTCTCAAGCTCCCGATAATATCAATGGGTATCCAATCCGTTTTACGCTGTCCCTTCATTTTCTCTAATGGTGGAGCCGAGGAGAGTCGAACTCCTGACCTCTACAGTGCGATTGTAGCGCTCTACCAACTGAGCTACGACCCCATTAGAAAGGGGACGCTAGATGTTAATTTCCGTGGCACGGTCAAGCAAAGAAAGCGCTCTCCGGCTCGCAAGGCCGCAAAATGCTGCACTCGTTTCTCGTCTGGCTTTGATGCAAAAAACCGTTAGCGCTTCCCGGTAATGAAAAGTTTCTTCAAAAGTTTTCTGGCCGTGATTCTTGGGAATTTAGTGGTGGCTGCCTTGTTCTTCTTTGCTGGCATCGTGTTTCTTGTCTTCATTATTGCCAGTCTCCCGATTAAGTCTGGAGTCCATATACCCGATAGAGCTTTCCTCGTGCTCGACATGAACATGACCGTAAGCGACACGCCGGAACAACATGATAGCGGGCTGGGCAGTCTGCTTAACAAGGATGCGCCGAGCATGGGGCTGTGGGATTTGACGGAGGCGCTGGGGGCTGCGGGGAAAGACCCGAAGATCAAGGGGCTGTTTATCACGGGAAGCCTGATTTCAGAAAACTACGGTTCCGGGTTCGCTTCGCTTGCCGAGCTGCGGCGCGCCATTCTGGACTTCAAAAAAAGCGGCAAACCGGTCATCGCCTATCTGGATGATCCCTCTCTGAAAAACTACTACGTCGCTACCACCGCCGACACCCTTTACGTGCACCCTTACGCTGATGTAGGCATAGCAGGGCTGGCAGCAGAATCCTTTTATCTGGCCGGGGCCATGCGCCGATACGGTGTCGGCGTGCAGACTACCAAGGTGGGTAAATACAAGTCTGCCATTGAGCCGTTTATCTCCGAGAAAATGAGCGACGCGGATCGCGAACAGCAACAGGCGTTACTGAACGGGCGGTGGACGGAGATCGTGGCCGATATTGCCGTGGGGCGCAAGACGACTCCGGCGCATATCCGGCAACTCTCAAACGAGCACGGGATGCTGGATGCCCGGATGGCCCGTAGCGAGAAGCTGGTGGACGAGGTGGCTTATCTGGATGAGGTGATAGAGGCCGTGAAGGCGCTCGGCGATGAATCGGGCGAGCATGGCAGTTTTATCCAAATCGGCGTCGGCGATTATGCGTTGCACCGGGACAAACCCAACCAGGACAATCTGCCTGTCATCGCAGTGGTCTATGCGGAGGGGGAAATCGTGGACGGGCAGGGGGACGCGCAATCAGTGGGCGGGGATGCGCTGGCGGCCACGCTGCGCCAAATCCGCCAGGATCCGGATGTGGCGGCGGTGGTGCTGCGTGTGAACAGCCCGGGCGGTTCAGCCTTCGCCTCCGAAGTCATCCAACGCGAAACCCGGCAGGTCTCTGTTTCAAAAAAGCCATTGGTGGTATCCATGGGATCTGTGGCGGCGAGCGGCGGTTACTGGATTTCTGCTTATGCGGACAAGATTTTTGTAGAACGCACTACCATCACCGGCTCCATTGGCGTTTTCGGGCTTTTGTTTAACATGCAAAGTATCGCTCTCAACATGGGCGTGAGTTTTGACGGGGTGAAAACGGCGAAGTATGCCGATTTGGAAACTATGAGCCGCCCGAAGACGGAAGACGAGATGGCGCTCTTGCAACGGCAGACGGACAAGATCTACGAATCCTTTTTGAATAAAGTGGCCGAGGGGCGGAAGCTCGAGCGCCGTTTAGTCGAAGAGGTCGCAGAGGGCAGGGTGTGGACCGGCGTGGCGGCGCGGCGGCTGGGGCTGGCAGACGAGTTTGGCGGATTGCGCGAGGCAGTGGCCGAGGCGGTGAGCATGGGCGGCGTGAGCGGCAATTATGCTGTGCGCCAATATCCTGAACGGCGCACGGCCCTGGAGGCGCTTTCCCTGCGCCTCAGCCAACGCGAAGATGCGCCGTCAATCGTGCGTGTGCTCCAGAGGCAAGGGCAGAACAGGGGCCAGGCGGCGCGGGCGAGCCGCCATCTTGCCCGGCTTTGGCAACATCTTGAGCGTATGAATGACCGCCACGGTGTCTATGCGCGCCTCCCGTATTGGGATGAGGATTGAAATGGCTCCGGCTGACTCAAACGCTGCTTCCTGTGAAATTTCCCCTGCTGCAAAATATCCGCGTCGTCAGCTTCGACCTTGTAGGCACGCTGGTAGTGCCCTCGCCGTCTCCCGGTCATGTTTATGCGCGATGCTTGCGCAAACATGCCGGTGCGCTCGCCGATAAAGTCTCACCTGCCGCTTTGGATGCCCACTTTCCAGACGTCTATAAGAAGCAACTGAGGGCAGCGGGCGGCGCCCCGCGTGAATGCGCGGTGCGGGCTTTTTGGGAGGGTGTGATGCGGGATTTGCTTGGCGAAGCCTGCCCGGCTTCGCTGTTTCCGGTGGTGTTTGAAGACGTGTTTGCTGCGTTCGCACGCGGTGAAAATTGGAAGGTGTGTCCCGGTGTCTGGCAAACGCTGCAGGCATTGCACTTCCTGGGTTACCGCGTGGCGGCGCTCTCCAATGCGGATTCGCGCATGCGCACGGCGCTCGAAGAGCTCCGGCTTGCGCCGTATTTTGAAAAAATCCTTACCTCCGCAGAGTTGGGCGTGTCCAAGCCTGATGCGAAGGCATTTCACGCGCTGGCGTCGGCCATGGGTGTGGCTGCGGTGGACGTGCTGCATGTCGGAGACAGCCTGCGCGAAGATGTGGATGGAGCACGGGAGGCGGGGATGCGCGGGGCGTGGCTGGCTCCGGATGCTCACTTCCGTCCGGTAGGCTCCGCCATTGTGTTAAACCGGCTGGAAGAGCTGCCCGATGCGCTCCGGCGTGCCGATACCGCGCACTTGCAGAACAAACCGCTCGAGCGGGAGACGCGGAATCTCGTGGCCCTTTTGCGCGGGCTTCCCGAGGAGGCTCCATGGGGGCCGAGGCGCCGCCACGAGGAACCGGCGCGGGCTGTGGGCGCGGCCATTTTTGCCGTGGCGGGCAAGCTGAGGACAGAGGCAAGGCCGCTCGAAATTGTGCGCGACCACTGGCTGGAGGTGGTCGGCAAGCCGCTATTGGCAGAAGCGTCCGAGCCTCGCAAAATTTCCCCCACCGGGTTGTTGTCTGTGTGGTGCTCCGGGGCCACGGTGCGCGAGGAACTGCAACGCTGGCACGCCGGGAAGGTTTTGGAGGCCGTGCGCAAGTTTCCTGCGTGCGAAAACATCCAGAAGGTGCGCTTTTATTTGTAGAGGGTGGCGGACGCGGATTCACCACGCACGGCGGGCGGGTTTGGTCTCAAGGGCGTTTTGCACATCGCCGGGGAGTGCCGGGAAAAAGTCCAACCCGGTGCGCCGTTCAATATCACGGATGCTCACCAGAAACTGCGAGGGGTCGGCTGTGGTTTTGATGTCGCGATGCGGAACGAGAAATGCCTCGGCGCGGATTCCACCTTCGGACTTTTCCGCAATGATCAGAAAAAAGGCGTCGGGGACGGCGACTCCGGTCTTGAGCGAATGCTTGGCTTTTGTGCCCTCATACACAGGGCCGCAGATGACCCATACGTCGCCGTATCGGCGGGTGTAGCGATCCATGACGCGTCGCTCCATGGCACTCCAGAATGCACCGTTGAGGCCATGCTTTTGAGGGACGACGTTGGACATGAGAAAGGTCTCGCGCTGGGCTTCGCGCCCGTAGCACAGCGAGATGGCCCGGTTGGGTGCCATGTGCCCGCGGTCGTAGTCGGAGTGGGAATACGCGGCGCTCTCGATGCGGGAGCGCGTGCGCTTGTCCATCTCGAATCCTTCGGGGCGCGGGCTTGGCGGGTGTCGTGGCGGGAAGAGACGGTAGGCGACCCATGCGGGGTTCTTGTAGTCTTCGTCGTAGGCGGCGAGGTAACCGGTGTTCCGCAGCATGGTGAGTGCTTTTGCCGTAGCAGGCTTTCCGCCAAGCGCCAGTTTGCTCTCTTCGGTGCTTTCCAGCGCAGTCCCGGGCTGGACGACGTTGCCGCGGGAGAGCGGGATGTGGTCGGCGACCAGATCGAGCCAGAATACGAGTTCCGGGGGAGTGCTGCGGCTCTCGCGGACGAGGTCTATGATGTCCAGCGTGACACCTTCGATTTTATCGCGTGTGCCCTGAGGCGCGAAATGATGCACGCCGCCGAGCAGGATAGCAACGGCGGCACCCACAATGGCACCGTAGAGGAGCAAGCGCCGCGGGTTTAGTTTGGACAGGTTGATGCGACGCCGGCGGGCAGAGCTTTTCTTTTTTGCCATACGTCGCGACAGGGGCGGCCTGCTTACAACAGGCCAAGCTCCATTTTACCTTCCGTGGAAATCATCTCCGAGGTCCACGGCGGCTCCCATACGATTTCCACGCGGGCCTCGTGGACGCCGGGCACGGTGAGCACGCGCAAGCGGGCATCTTCGGCGATGACCGGGCCCATGCCGCAACCGGGGGCGGTCAGGGTCATGGCGATATGCACTTGGTATTGGCCGGGGGCGCTTTCGGCCGGAGCGATGTGGAGGGAATAGACGAGGCCGAGATCTACGATGTTCACGGGAATCTCAGGGTCAAAGACGGTTTTAAGCTGCTCCCATACGGCGGCTTCATCCGGCGGGCCGGCGGTTGAGGCGGCTGCGCCCGGAGTTTGTGTGGCGCTTGCGGAGGCGGACGGTGGCGGTTGTTCGCCAAGGGCGTCGGCGTCGGCTGCATTGATGCGGAACATGCCTAGGTCGCACACGACGGTAAAATTACCGCCGAGGCGGTGTGTGATGTTCACAGCGGTGCCTGCGGGAAGCGGGACAGGGTCGCCGGAAGGGATGATTGTAGCGCTGACATCGCGCTTGAGCACGCGATCGTTAACGCTGTCACTCTCATTTGAGATTTGCGATTGGTTGAACATAGGAAAAAAGAGAAGGGATGGTCGTTTCGTTGTTACCAGGGGCTTGGAGTCTCGGACTTGCCGAGCACACGTGTGCGCAGCATGTTTTCCATGGTGTCGAGGAGCTTATCCCGGTTGGGAGTGAAAAGGAAGCGATCGCTGATAAGGTGGGTGTAAGCGTTTTCCAGAACCTGACGGGGCGGGCGGCGGGATTCGAGGAGCCGGCTGAGGTGTTCGCTCAAGGTGATGGTGCTTTCGCTTTGGAGGTCTATTTTTACCAATTCCAGAAGGACGCCCGGGTGGTAGTGGTTTTTGGTATAGGCGTTGACCAACATGGATTTGGCCTCGTTGGGATGGTCGAGCTTGGAAAGCCGTCGGGCGACAGACACCATCATGGGGACAGACATCCTGTTATCGGCGAGTATCTTATCAAAAGTGATGATTCCCAGGTCGTCTTGCTTGGTGGCAAAATAAGCCAGCATGCGCAGTGCCTCAAATTGCTCTTGGATACGTGGATTGCGCCGAAGCCAGCCCGGTTTCTGGATGAACAATTCCTTGATTTGGTCGAGGGTCTCTTCTCCGCGCCCGGCGGAAAGAAGGGTCTCAATGATGAGAAGGCGAAAGTTAGGAAGTGAGGAAAAGCGATTTTCTCCGGCGAGGCGGTAAATATTCTTCTGCAATTCGTAATCTCCTTGTTCGGAGGCATAGCTGCCGAGAAAGAGCATTGCGCTCTCCTTGGTTCCGAAGTCGCGGAGGATGCCGTTGGCTATCTTGCTGCGTCGCTCCTTATTCGCTTCTCCGGCGAGAAGGGGAAGCATGTAGATACGGGGCTTGTAGTCGCTGGGCAGCATAACGGCGATGCGATCCAGAGTGGCGGCGGCCTCATCGTGGCGTCCCTGTTCCCAGTAAAACCGGGCCAGGGCGTAAAGCATTTGTTCGCGTTCCTTGGTTTTATCGGGGTCACTCTTTTCAAGCCTTTCGATGTAGGAAGACAGCATGGCTATCGTCTGCTTTTGTTCGCCGCTCTCCCACATAATCATGATGTTGAGAAGGAATCCGGGCAAGGTGGTGTTCAGATTGTAACGCTCGATCAAGGCGAGGGATTTTTTCATGTCACCCCGCAGGAACAATGCCTCGGCATAAGAGGTGGCAAGGGTGATGCGGGCCATAGGGGACAGTCTGCCGTCGTCCAACCATTGTTCGGCGGTGGCGATGATCCGCTTGTCCTGGTCCACCAGAAAACACAAGTGGGCATATTGCTGGAGCCACACATGGGCGTCAGGAGCCTCGACCACATAAGGTAAAGCACGGTCAAGGATGTCCACCCCGTCATTGATGCGGTTCAAGCCGTAGTCCGGGTTGAGGAAAAGTCTGGCTATCGTGAACTGGGCTTGAAGATTCTTGGGAGCCAGATGTGCGGCGTTGCGGAGGTCGTAGATATTGCGCGGGTCTTCAAACAGTTTGTTGCCGATTTTTTCGCGATGGGAGAGCTTGGCCTCGATCACCTTTTCGTCGAGGAAACTGGGCAAAATGTTGAAATATCCCAACCATGGAAGCGTAACGCTCTGGGGGATAACGTAATAAAACATATCCCGGAGCGAGGTGTTTTCAAAGTCGCGGTAATACTTGTTGAGCCAGTAGGTGCCACCGACCAAACTGAGGTAAGCCAGCACGAGCAGGGAACAGCTCAACAGGCTGACCAAGCCCCACCGCGGGCGAAACACCCAGCGACCAAAATCCTTCCGCACATAGTAGGCCAGTCCCCACCACACCTTTTCCCGTTGCGGCGGAGACTGCTTCGCACCCGTAGAATCATCACTACTCATCGGCACAGAAACTTAGGAAGACACCGAAATGAGGCAAGCGCATTAGCCCGTATATTTCGCAGAAAGCGGGAAATGTTTATTGGATCCTGATGCCAAAATAAAAACATTGAGCCACCGCCCGGCTCCGCTAGAACACGCCTCCTTCCTTTATGTCCACAAACGACAACACACCCAAATACGTAACAATGGATGCTAACGAAGCCGTAGCATCCGTGGCACACCGCCTCAGCGAAGTCATTGCCATCTATCCGATCACGCCCTCGTCGCCCCTGGCAGAAAGCTCCGACGAATGGTCCTCCGCGGGACGCAAAAACATCTGGGGTCACGTCCCCTATGTCGCCCAGCTCCAATCCGAAGCCGGTGTCGCCGGTGCCGTCCACGGCAGCCTCCTCGGCGGCTCCCTCACCACCACCTTCACTGCATCGCAGGGGCTTCTCCTCATGATCCCCAACATGTATAAAATCGCCGGCGAGCTCCTCCCCTTCGCCATGCACGTCACCGCCCGCGCACTCGCCACCAA
>JAITXH010000099.1 GCA_031284845.1 Puniceicoccales bacterium
TGCAAAAGAAAAGCACAGTCAAAATCACTGCTGAAACCTGCCTTTCTTATGTAATCGCGAACCTGAGCTCCATTATTGGGAAAGGCTGTGATCAAATACTTAACAAAATATTCTGTAAAATGTCCATATAGTGAATCACAACCGAGATATATCCTAGCCCAATAGGCGCATGCATTGCTAAATTTTGATTCGTTGATCCTAAACTTTATTATTTCTTCAGTCTTATTCAAATCAGTCACAGGCCCCTTTTCAAAGGATTCTCTTTCTTTTTTTAGTTCTGCTAAGGCTATCTTGCTCGCTTTGAAATAAGTTGACATAAGTGCGGTGTAATAAGCACTGTGCATTTCTCCTAGCATCTTCTTATCCAGTGAAAGTAAGTCGGCAACTTCCTCGGTTTTTATACAATTAAGTTCATGGATTGAAGAGCTCTTAACGTCAATATCACTCCAAATGTGTTCATGGCCGACAGGCCCTGCTGGATCGAGAAAATCTCTTTCTACATTTTCTTTGAATGAAACAAGGGGTGCCTTCGCCGAATAATAAATTATCCATTCGTAAGCGACCGCTTCAGATCTTTGTTCATTAAACGAATTATTTTCTTCTTCAGGAGTGCGTTGACTTCTTTTTTGATCTATTTTAGTGCTGAGAGTAAATGTTTCTGAATAGAATTCCCAAAGCCTCTTTTTTTTCAATAAAAAATCTATTTTTTTGAGATACGGAGAATACTCGCCCGCTTCATTTGCCGAAATTTTGGGCGGCAATAAAGGAACGGGGGAAATCGCTGCTGCTAGAGGATCAGGGGAGGTCTCATAAGTTTGCGAAAACGGCAAGCTAACTGTGTCCTGCGCTACAGCTTGCGGAACAAAAAGAAGTGCTGCTATCGTTAGAAATAAAAATTTTGTTGTCTGTTGCATTGTCGTGTTTGTTTAGAATGTAACGCTGGTTGACACATATTTGTCAAATCCTATAATGCGTTTCGCTATTTTGAGGGAAACACTGGATCTTTTTCTTCTGAATCCCCCAACGGGGGAAGCAGATCCGCCGGTTACAGTGCTTCGCACTTCACCGGCGGTTATTAACATTTACCCCTTTCACGGGATGGAGAGTAGAACATTTTTCCACTCAAAATAGCGAGGAACCAAGTAGCAAAAAATCTGCTAAAGTATCCGTGCTTTCATCAGAAACCTGAAATCGCGATTTATTTCTCACACGAAGACACGAAGGCTGGCGCAATTACTACATTCCCAAAGTTTTCAAAGCTCTTGTAAAAATTGCATTTAAGAAAGCTACGACTTCTATTTTCCGAGGTCTTTCCAATCTGCGCCAGCCTTCGTGTCTTCGTGCCTTCGTGTGAAAATTATTTGATTCGGCATCTTTCGAAGAATTGTTAATCCATTTACGAATAAAAACTTCTCTTTTGAAGAGACATTTTAGCCGCGAATGCGCGTGCCGAGCGGAGCGACAGCGATTCCATGTCGCGAATGAGATACAAATAATTAAAAAATCTGGAGAAGAAACAGACTTTTTCCGTTTGTGCGGACAGGAATGTCCGCGCTCCCAAATCGGCCTTTAGTCCTGCAAAAATAGCCAAAATGGTATCAGACACGCTGTGCTGCGTGAATCTATCTCCCTTCTGTTTTCAGTCTTTTACCGTGGGACGAAGCGGCACCAACATGTAGCGTCCCTGCACGCGGCGCAAACGAATGGCTGCACCAAAAAGTGCAGAAAGATTTTGCGAAGTGAGCGTGTCGCGTATCGGGCCGGAGGCCAATACCCGCCCCTTGCGCAGCATGAGGACATGCGTGAAGAGCGGGATGATCTCCTCGACATGGTGCGTGACAAGCACAAGCGGCACAGCCCGCGCTCCGGTGCCGAGCCGCCCGAGCATTTCCAGAAAATGCTCGCGTGCCACAGGGTCTAATCCCGCGCAAGGCTCATCCAGTATCAACACCGACATGCCGGAGAACAGGGCGCGTGCAATGAGGACACGTTGACGCTCTCCCTGCGAGAGCGTGCGCCATGGCTGAGCCGCCAAGCGGGTGCATCCCGTGCGCCGCATGAGCGCAAGGGCCATGCGGCGTCCGGCTTCGTCGGGGGCGCCCCAAAGGTTGAGCTTGGCTTCGCGCCCGCCTGCGACGACGGAGAGCGCTGGTTCCTCCGGTTCAATCATGCGGATGAGCACGTTGGAGACGAGGCCGACGCGCTTGCGCAGCTCGCGCCAATCGTCTGCCCCGCGGGTGGCACCGGCGATGCTGACTGTGCCGCGGGTCTCGGCGAGGTAGCCGGTGAGGACGGCGAGGAGGGAGGTCTTTCCGGAGCCGTTGGCTCCGAGGATGACCCAGTTTTCGCCGGTGCGCATTTGCCAATCTATGCGGTGGAGGATGACGCGGTCGCGCTCCACGCAGAGGTTTTTCACGTCAATGAGCGGCGTCATGGTGCGCGTGTGCAAGGGCGCTCTCGCAGGCGCGGAGGGTGTTTTGCATCAGCATGGCGACCGTCATCGGGCCGACGCCTCCGGGGACGGGCGTGATGAGCGAGGCTTTGGCGGAGACGCCGTCGAAGTCCACATCGCCGACGAGGCGGTAGCCGGTTTTCCGGGTGGCATCGGCAATGCGGTTTATGCCTACGTCTATGACGACGGCACCGGCGGCGACCATGTCTGCGGTGATGAAGCGCGGCTTGCCGATGGCGGCGATGAGGATGTCTGCGGAGCGCGTGATGGCGGCGAGGTCTTTTGTGCGCGAGTGGCAAATGGTGACGGTGGCGTCGAGGCCTTTGCCGAGCAGGAGCAGGGCGGCGGGCTTGCCGACGATGAGGCTGCGCCCGACGACGACGGCGTGCTTCCCCGCGGTGACGACACCGGAGCGGCGCAGAAGCTCGATGATGCCCGCGGGTGTGCAGGCGGCAAAGGTGCCCGGAAGCTCCTGGACGAGTCGCCCGATGCTGGTCGTGGTAAAGCCGTCCACGTCTTTTGCGGGGGCGATGCGGTTAAAGACTTCGGTCTCCGGCAAGTGTTTTGGCAGGGGGGCTTGCACGAGGATGCCGTGCACGGCGGGGTCGGCGTTGAGGGCGTCGAGGCAGGCGAAGAGTTCCGCCTTTGAGACGGTTTCGGGGAAGAGGTGGAGGGTGGACTTCATGCCGGCTTCGGCGGCGGTCTTTTGCTTTTTGTTGACGTAGGAAACGGAGGCGGGGTCGTCGCCGACGCGGACAAATGCGGTGTGGGGGACGACGGGGGCGAGTGCCGCGACGCGGGTTTTCACTTCCTGGAGGACTTGTTGGGCGATGGCGTTTCCGTCTATGAGTGGCATGGCGCGTGAGGAGTTTTTTTAGTTTTTGCGGGTGAGAAAAAAGCGTCGGTGCCGTCAAGCGCGCTCGTTGTTTTTGAAGACGAGCGCGATTTCTTTTTGGGAGAGTTTGCGGCAATCGCCAGCGGGCATTTTGCGCATGATGAGGCTGCCGATTTGGAAGCGGTGCAGCGTTTTCACGAAGAAGCCGAATATCTCGAGGAGGCGGCGTATCTCGCGCTTGCGGCCCTGGTCGAGGTGGATTTCCAGCCATGTGGGATTTTTTTGCTCCCAGAGCACTTTTCTGAATTTGAGAAAATCGTCGCCGTCCTTGGCGCCCTTGAGCAGGCGCGGGATGAGCACGGGGTCGAAGGGGCGGTTGACGCTGACGCGGTAGCGTTTCACGACGCCACCGGAGGGGTGCATGACGCGGTTGCCGAAGTCGCCGTCGTCGGTGATGAGGAGCATCCCTTCGCTGTCTTTGTCGAGGCGGCCTACGCAGAAAAGTTTGCGGGTGCCGAACTCCGGCGGGACCAGCTCGAAGACGGTGCGCCCGTCTTGGGGGTCGTCGTTCGTGCAGAGAAAACCGCGCGGTTTGTTCAGCAGCAAAACCACACGGTTGGCGTGGGCGATGGTGATGCGCTCGCCGTTGACGCATACCTCGTCGGCACCGGGCGTCATGGATTG
>JAITXH010000130.1 GCA_031284845.1 Puniceicoccales bacterium
CACCCCGGTGCCGTCATCTGGCTCACCGGACTTTCCGGCTCCGGCAAATCCACAATCGCCGCCGAGTTGGAGCGCCAGCTCTTTGACCAAGGCCGCCAAGTGTATTGGGTGGACGGCGACAACCTCCGCCTCGGCCTCAGCCACGACCTCGGTTTTTCTGAAAAAGACCGTGCCGAAAACATCCGCCGCGCCGGAGAATTGGCACGCCACTTTGCGGACGCGGGCACTATCCTCATCCTCTCGCTCATCTCTCCCAGCGTCGCCTCGCGCAACGCTGTGCGTGAACGCGTGGAGGCGGGCCGTTTCCTCGAAGTCTTTGTGAATGCCCCGCTGGACATCTGCGCTCAACGCGACCCGAAGGGCCTTTACGCGAAAGCGAAGACCGGCGAGATCCAAAACTTCACCGGCATCAGTGCCCCTTACGACGTGCCCGATAAGCCCGAAATCGAGTTGCGCACGGACTTGATGAGCGTCGAAGAATGCGTGGAAAAAATCCTTGAGCGCGTGAGTGCCATCACCCGCACCGCCAACGACGAGTGGGTGAGGCTGTAAGGGATTAGCAGTGTTTTTTGGGGTAGCTTTCGTGGCGAGTCGGGGTCGGCTCTGTCCTGTCGCTTGCCCCTTATGCAGATATTAACGCATCCAACGCATGCCATGCAGCAAAGGGCACAGCTTCCGGGCGCGCCGTTGCGTCCATTCCCCATTCGGGCAGGCGTGCCAGCCAGCATTCGATTGCGGGCGGTTTGGGTGAAAGATGTTTGACGATTGCTCCGAGCTGTTTGCGCCGGTGCAAAAACAGGGCGCGGATGAGTCGGTGCGTCTGTGTGCTGATTCGGACTGGATGTTCGCGCCGCCGCAGATGCAATAAACAGGAATCCACTTGCGGGGGCGGGAAAAAACACACGGGCGGCACTTTGTGCCCGGGGGTGCGCACGTAGGTGGCATCCAGAGCAACGGAGATGGCACCGAAGGTTTTGCTTCCCGGCTGTGCGGTGAAACGCGCCGCCGTCTCACGCTGAAGCATCAGCACCATCTCCACGGGTAAACGACCTTCGAGCACTGCATCCATCCACGGCGTGGAAATTGCGTAAGGGAGATTGGCCACAATTTTAAAATCATCCACAGCCCCGGCAGGAAGGTTGGCCAGAGGGTAATCGAGCGCGTCGCCTTCTGTTAGGAAAAATTTTCCGGGATATTGCGGTGCCAGCCATTCGCGCAAATGTTGCGCCAACACGCGATCGCGCTCGACGGCATAGACCGCCGCTCCAGCCTCCAGCAACGCACCGGTGAGCGTCCCAAGCCCGGGGCCGATTTCCACGACGGTCTCTCCGGGGCGGATGGAGGCCAGTTGAAGTGATTTGCGGACGATGTTGCCGTCTATGAGAAAATTTTGTCCCAGTGGCTTGCGTGGAGAATGGCCCAGCGAAGCGAGAATTTCACGGGTTTGGCGGAGAGAAAATTGACCGTTGGGAAGCATTGGTTCTAAGCCGCATCTTTCATGGCAATTCGCCCGGCCTTGTCCAATCTTTTGGCCGTCTGCCGCTTGCGATTCATTTTCTAAACTACCTTTGACATCACTTGCGCAGACCTTTGAGCGGGTCGTTATGGAGCACACCTTTGGCGCTGAAATTGCCAAAGTTCTGCGCTCTCTCCCGCTGTTTATCGGGAGATCGTAAACGGGGCTCCGAAGGTTGCTCAGGTGAAACCCGTAATTTGCCACTTGATTCAACGAGCGCGCATTTTACCGTGACTCTTTGTCCAGCGCGGCGTTGACGCTGCGGGGGCCATTTTTCCCGTTATATGACTTCTTCTACGATGGATTACGGCTACAACAGCAAGGTCGAAGGCGACGTTATCGTCACCCGTGCGGATGCGGCTGTTAACTGGGTGCGCAGCCACTCGGTCTGGCCCATGCCCATGGGCTTGGCTTGTTGTGCCATTGAGCTGATGGGGTCGGGCGGGTCGCGTTTCGACATTTCGCGGTTTGGCATGGAGGTCATGCGCTTTTCTCCCCGCCAGGCCGATTGCATGGTTATCGCCGGGACGCTCACTTACAAAATGGCTGAGACTGTCCGCCGCCTCTACGATCAGATGGCCGAACCAAAATGGGTCGTCGCCATGGGAGCATGTGCTTCATCGGGCGGCCTCTTCCGCTCTTACTCTACCTTGCAGGGCGTGGACAGGATTTTGCCAGTAGATGTTTATATCTCCGGGTGCCCGCCCAAGCCTGAAGCACTCCTCGACGGCATGATGCTTCTTCAGGAAAAAATCCGCAAAGAGGCATCACTGCGGACGCTCTTTAAGCCGCGCAGCGGCGTGGAAGCTCAACCGATACCCTGAGCGCCTTTTCTCAGAAAAATATTTTTCGTCATGTCTTCCGAACACGCCATCCTGACCCGGCTCCTTGAGAGTTTTCCTTTTTTGACGGAGCGCTCCGGGAGTGCTGACCACGCAGCGGTGAACGTGCCCGCGCCGCAGTTTGCAGCCTTTGCCGCCGCACTGCGCAACGCCTGGCACTTTGACATGCTCACCGACATCGCCGGATGCGATTGGGGCGAGAGCGCGACGCCGCGTTACAGCGCCATCTATCACTTCTTCAACACAGCCTCCAGCAGCTATCTGCGCGTAGCCTGCGACGCGCCCGCCGCCGATGCGCCGGAGCTGCCCAGCCTGACCGGGCTTTATTCTTCCGCCAATTGGTTTGAACGCGAGGCGTTCGATATGTTCGGGATTCGTTTTAAGGGGCATCCCGCATTGAGCCGCATCCTCATGTGGGACGATTACCCGTGGCATCCCTTGCGCAAAGATTTTCCCCTTGCCGGGCGGGCTGTTCCACTTCCGGCGGTGGATGCTTTGCCGGGCGCACGCACCCGTATTGAGGCAGTGCCGCTGGCGGGAGGCCCTTTCGTCGCTTCGTCCGGCAACACTATGCACAGTCGCGAACCGCAAGGCCAGGACCAGAGCTGGCGCGAGGCGACGCCCAAACCGACGACCTAACGCCTTATTCAGCATTCACCCATTTCTCAAATGCCAAGCACAGAAACACTGACATTCGTCTCCGACGCTCCTCCCGGCGAAAAGATGCAACTCAACATGGGTCCTTCGCATCCTGCTACGCACGGCGTTTTGCGGCTGCAGCTTGAGCTGGATGGCGACATCATCACGCGGTGCGATCCCGTGATCGGTTATCTGCACCGGGGCATTGAGAAACTGGCGGAGAACATGCACTACAACCAATTCGTCCCCTACACCGACCGCCTGGACTACCTCGCGCCGCTCGCCAATAATGTGGCCTACGCCATCGCCGTGGAAAAACTCGCCCATCTCGAAGTGCCGCCGCGCTGTCAGGCCATCCGCGTTGTTTGCTGCGAGCTGGCACGCATCTCGTCTCACCTGCTCGGGCTGGGCGTCTATGGCATGGATACCGGCGCGTGGACGATATTCATGTACACATTCACCGAGCGGGAAAAGCTGCACTCGCTTTTCGAAGAGTTGACCGGGGCACGTTTTACGACGAGCTACACGCGCATCGGCGGCGTCGGGCGCGACATCCCTGATGGCTGGCTGGAGCGCGTAGTGAAGTTTTGTGATGCCTTGCCGCGCACGATTGACGAGATAGATAAGTTGCTAACACTAAATAAGATATTTCTTGATAGGACGAAAGATATCGCCCCTGTATCCAAAGAACTGGCTTTGGCCTACGCATTTACGGGGGCCAATCTGCGGGCCAGTGGCGTGCCCGCCGATTTGCGCAAAGACCGTCCCTACTCCGGCTACGAAAATTACGATTTTGATGTGCCTGTGGGCACTGTCGGCGATTGCTACGATCGCTATCTCGTGCGCATGGAGGAATTGCGGCAATCCTTGCGGATAGTGAAACAAGCCGCCGCAAAAATGCCTGACGGACTGTGGTATGCAGCAGAGGCGAAGAAAATTTTTCCGCCGAGCAAAGCGGATATTCTGGAGAACATGGAGGCACTTGTTCAAAACTTCATGTTGACGGTTGAAGGGCCGCAGATGCCTGCCGGCGAAGTGTATTTTGAAGCGGAAAACCCCAAGGGTGCCCTTGGCTTTTTCATCCATTCCAAGGGTGGTGGCGTGCCTTGGCGGCTGCACATCCGGGGCGGGAGTTTCCTTTCCTTGGGCATACTTTCCAAAATTGTCCCCGGGCACTATTTGACGGATGTCACAGCCATTCTCGGCTCTCTGGACTTTGTGATGGGCGAGTGCGACAGGTGATGGAGAGCACACACATCCCCGACTCCAATAACGATTGGAACGGGGACCATACGCGTCTCGCGTATTAGGAGCCGCCCCGACTCCGACGATGGTTGAAACGGGGAGCACACGCGTCTTGCGTGTGTCAGGAGTCGTCTCGACTCCGCTTTTGGCTCAGCTTTGGGCTTCGGCGGCAGGCGCAGCGGCAGACTCGGCGGCGGGCGCAGCGACGCTGGGCGTAGAACTGCGAATGGCACCAATCTGGCCGGCGATATCCGTCGTCTCGACTCCGGGCGGGGCCACATTGATCGAGGAGACCCGGATGCGCGCACCGCGCCGTGTGAAATTGAGCGAATAGTCGTAGATGAGCTGTTTGACGTCGGGGTAAAGTTCGGCTTTGCGTGCAGACATCGTGGTGATGAGTTCCTCGATTTGCTCGGCGGTGGCTCCCGGCAGGGCGAGGAGTTTTTCTTTGGCGTCGGCCTGCTTGGCTTCGCCTTCGATGAGGGCGTTCCACAGCAGGATGGCTACATTCATCGCTCCACGCAGCGCGGTATGGTTGTTTCCTGCCTGCTCGGTGATGGGTCTGGCAAAATTAATCAATGCATCAGAGATGTTGAATCCGCCCTGGGGTGCAGCTTTGTTTTCGGAGGCTTTTTGGGCGCGATTTGTGCGGGAAAGGGAACCACGGACGCGTTTTTTCGGTTTTCCAAACGCGCCACTGGTTTGACGGCGATTACGTGTATTCGACATGGGCGGGAAAGAAGCGGATTTACTGTTTTCGCGCAAGTTGATTCTCAATGCGTTGGCGAAGCGGAATGAATTCCAGCGAAATATGCGGGTTGGAGCAAAGATGGAAGCTCGCCAAGGCGCAGGATAAAGGCTCCGGCGCCGGTCTTGACTTTTTCGCGCATGGCGTAACGTCCGAATCCGACAAACAGATCCACATCGGGACTGGTCTCCATGTCGCTCGCGCCGTCGCCCACCATGACGGTTCGCGCCGGATGCAGTTCGGCCTTTAATGCTGCGATAACGGCGTTTTTGCCTCGGGCACGGGCCGTCGGGCAGTCGCGTCCGAAATTGTGGTAGGTGCCGTCATCGTGAAAAAATATGTCCACGGCCTCGACGCGCTCGATGCCGAGGTGCCGTGCCAGCGGAAATATTGCCTGTCGGAAGCCGCCGCTTACGATTACCGGTGTCCAGCCCTCGGCACGCAGACGGGAGAGGGTGTCGGTGGCTTCAGGCTCGATGTGGCGCACGTAGAGTTCGCCGATGTGGCGCAACTCGTCTTGATGCGGGCGGATGAGCTCGAGCCGCCGTGCGAAGATTTCTTCCAGCGCGATGCCGCCGTCCATGGCTTCCCTTGTCATGCGCTCGACTTGGGCAAATACGTCCGGGCCGCGCAAGCGGGCCAGTTCGTCTATGCCCTCAATGGCGCTGAGGGTGGAATCGCAGTCGAAGCAAACGAGTTGTGGTGGCATGGTTTGTTTTTCGGCTTTTTTGCCGGGTAAATGCAAGAGGTTCTTGCGAAATGTGCGCACGCGGGTTGGCTTCTTGTGCTGCCTTCTCTGAAAAGGAGGCTGCGGCTGAACTTGGAATTAGGAAAAAGAATGAAAACTATTTGAAGATTTAATGGGAAAAGATAGCCGGAAAATGCATATTTCATTTGATTTTTTCCCTAACATCTTGGCATTGCGCTGGAGAACTTGAGCGCATTTTTTTTGCAAGCAAGAAGACAAAAAAATTGTTCGCAGGGGGATGTGAATAACTTGAGAATTACTTCCCCTTGCTGCAATCCGAGTGGGCGGCAGATTGCTGCGTTTCCGCTGGGGCTCTCTTCAGCATCATCCCTTTCAACGCATTTTGTTTTTTCCATGAAAGTTTTAGCAACCAAACTTCAATCTTATCCTAATCAAAAAGTTACGGATATTTCATCCTTTATAAAGACGCCGAATTTATGCAAAATACAGGCCTGCACAGGCCTGCATCGGCGGCGCGAGTGGCGAGAGGTGACTGGACATCTTGGGCTTCAACAGGATTGGAGGCGGCTGTGAATAATTCCACTCTTGCGCTTGATTTGCCGCCTGTGCCGGAGGCTGCCAATTCCTCGGCTGCGCAAGCGCTTTGGCGCACGGTGCGGGACGAGTTGAGGAAGACTTTGCCGCAGGGCGAATATCAAAATTGGTTTGAGCAGATAACCTGCTGCGGAATTCAGGAAAACCGCTTGTTGCTTCTCGCCAACAGCGATTTTGCGGAGTTGTGGGTAAACCGGAACTATCAGGACTTGCTCGCCCGGCAAATCACTCTTGCCGCGGGGCGCAACATGACCTTCCACTTAAACGCTCCTGCAGCCGTTCCCGCCGCTCCCACTGTGTCCGGGCCGCTTCCGGCTGCTTCCCCGGTCCCCGTGCTGCGCCGCCAGGAGACCGCAGTGCTTCCTGCCGCGATCAACGCCGACAACACGTTTGAGAATTTCATCGTGGCACCGGAAAACGCAATGGCCCATGCCGCCTCACTCGCCGTGGCGTCAGATCCGGGCCGCGTCCACAATCCGCTTTTCATTTACGGAGCGACCGGCCTTGGCAAAACCCACCTTTTGCACGCCATCGCCATCGCCGTGATGCACCGTTCGCCGCGTGCCCGCATCCTCTACGTGACGAGTGAGGCGTTCACCAACGATTACATCAACGCGGTGACGGAGAAGGCACTTCCCGCCTTCCGTCGCCGTTACCGCGAGACGGATGTCCTCCTCATAGACGACATCCATTTCCTTGCAGACAAGGAGCGCACGCAGGAGGAATTTTTCCACACTTTCAACGATCTCCACAACTACCGCAAACAGATCATTCTCACGAGTGACCGGCCTGCTCGCGAGATTGCCAAGTTGGAAGAACGCCTTGTTTCGCGTTTCAGTTGGGGCATGACGGCGGATATTGGTGCGCCGCGCCTTGAGACGCGTATCGCCATTTTGCGGAAAAAAGCCGCTTCCTCCGGCATTGAACTGGATGCAAGTGTCATCCTATTTCTCGCCGAACGCATCGCACGCAATGTGCGCAATCTCGAGGGTGCGATCCACCGGCTCCAAGGCTACCAGCGCGTCAACAGTAACGGGTTGGCCCCGATCACTATCGAGACGGCGGGGCGTGTGCTGCACGATTTGCTCCTCGAGGAAGTGAAAAACCAGATCACTCCCGAATTTATCCAAACGAAGGTCGCCGAGTATTACCGCCTCCCGCAGTCGGACATGAAGGCCGAGAAGCGCACTGCGCAAGTGGCCTTTGCCCGGCAGGTCGCCATGTATTTGTGCGCACAGATTACCGGCATGACGCGAAAAGCAATCGCGGAGGCTTTTTGCAAAAAAGACCACGGCACTGTCATCCATGCCTGCAAGACTGTCGAGGCGCAGATGGAGGTAAAGCCCGACACCCGCCGCGTCGTGGACTACCTTACGGCGCAGATCACCAACCAACGGCCCTAACCCGCCGGGGAAGACAACGCCGGCTGGGTTTACATGAAAGAAGGCGGAATCTGACAAAAAAATACACACACCCGATGCCTGTCGCCGTTATTGATTTGGGTTCCAATTCGCTGAAAGCCCTCGTGGCTGAGGGGCCACCGTTGCGCATTTTGGGCGAAGCCAGCGACGCCACGCGGCTGAGTCCCGAAGAAGGCGAGCCGCCGGGCGAACTCTCCCCGCGGGCCATGCGCGAGGGAGTAGCCGCCGTGGAGCGCCTTCTGGAAGCCACACGCCGCTACGGTGCCGGGCGCACACGCATCGTGGCGACGAGCATGGTGCGCGATGCCGCGAATGGCACCGCCTTTCGCGATGCCGTCCACGCCCGGACGGGATGCCTGCTGGAGATTCTGGACGGCAGTGCCGAGGCGCGTGGCATTGCCGCCGGTGTAGCGACCGATCCGGCACTGGCTAACCTGCTTCAGGGAGACCGCGCCCATGCCGCTGGCCGCGTGGAGTGGCGCATTCTCGATATTGGCGGAGGCAGTCTGGAGTATATCCATGTGGTCGCTGGCTCAGTGCGTGTGGCGGAGAGCCGTCCGCTGGGAGCTGTCCGCCTGACACGCCGCTTTTTATCCGACCCGACGGCTCCTGTGCCGCATCGGGAGTTGTCCGCTGTCTCCGCGCACGTGCGGGCGGCGTTGGGCGATCTGGTGCGGGCGGACAGTGCTGCGGCAGGGTCGCCTTTCGTCGGATGCAGCGGGGTTTTTTCCGTATGCCGGGCGCTCTTGGCTGAGGGGCAGGGCAGGCGCGGGGGAGAGAGCCTACCGGTGCTGGCAGTGCCGGAATTGCGGCGGCTGCGCGAATCTTTGTCTGCGATGACGCTTGCCGAGCGCATGGCGGTGACGGGCCTTCCGGCGACGCGTGCCGACATCATGCCGGTGTCGCTCACGATCCTGCTGGAGGTGGCGGCGTTGGGCGGTGTGGAGGCTTTTGTCCACTCCCGGCGCAGTCTCCGGCATGGGCTTGCTTCCGGGATGCTCGCTTCGCCTCTTTCTCAGGAGAAGCCGTTTACCGCCAATTCCTCTCCTCCCTCATAAAGGGGGAGTAATGCAATGGAGGGGATTTTTTTCCTCGGAACTTGCATCCTCCGCACTTGTCCAGAATCCGACCATTTCACAACTACAAGAATCATTCTATGAAATCACAAAATTTGTCGCGCCGCGACTTTTTGAAAAATGCCAGCCTCGCTTCGGGGCTGCTCATCCTCCCCTCGGGATTCCTCCGCGGAGAAAACGCGCCCAGCAACCGCATTAACACTGCCCACATCGGTGTCGGTGGAATGGGCGGTGGAGACCTGAATGGGGTAGGCAACATCAACGGCGTCTCCGTTGTCGCGCTTTGCGACGTGGATTCCGGGCGTTTGAATAGTGCTGCGGAGGGTGTGCGCAAGAAACGCAACGCGAGTCCCAAAACGTTTTCCGACTACCGCAAACTGTTTGACGAAGTGGGCAAAGACATTGACGCCGTCGTCGTCTCCACGCCCGACCACACGCACTTCACCGTGGCTTATTCCGCCGTTGACCTCGGCAAGCACGTCTATGTGCAGAAGCCCCTTTGTCATACTATTGACCAGGTTCGCCGCCTCTCGAAACGCGC
>JAITXH010000153.1 GCA_031284845.1 Puniceicoccales bacterium
AAGGCAAAATACGCCGCTCAAGCCGCGAGGCGGATACGCTCGATTTTCAAAGAGTCCAACTTGCAGGAACCGAGGCCGGAGTCATTGGCGATTTTGACGTGCGGAATGCCGTCCTCTTCGTGTCCGAGGAGGCGGGAACCCGCGGCGTCAATGGCGACGATGTCCGTGCCGGCCAAAAGCGATTTGGTGAAAATCACGTCGGCTTCGCTACGTCCGCGTGGGCCGTTACGCACCATGGGCGCGTAGGCGTCGAGGATGTTGAGCGCAGGTTTCCGCAGGCGGGCAAAATCGGCGATGCACTGGTGCAGATTGTTGCGGTGCCAGTATTGGCGGTCCCAAATCACGCCCATCAGGTTTTTCATGCAGGCGGTCATCGTCGCGCCGCCGTGGTGTTTGAGCACGGGGACGTTGATGAAGACATCGCTGTCGAGGATGAGGGAATGCACTTTGGCTTCTTTCAGTTCGACGGCCCCGGGGATTTTGGTCTCGCGGTAATACTTTTCGTCGTTGCCGGGGACCATCTTGCCTCCGGCTTTTTCGACTGCGGCACGGATGCCGCTCGTGACGTAACACTTCGCCCAGACATCGCAGGTGTGGTCAAAGACGGATACCTCTTTGGCACCGGCGGCGAGGCACAAGGTGACCAGGCGGCTTACGATGTCGGGATGCGTGTTTGCCGAGCGTTCCGGCGGCACGTCCCAACCGATGTTGGGCTTGATGACGACGGTTTGCCCTTTTTTCACAAAGTTCTCGATGCCGCCCAGTGCGGCGAGGGCGCGCTCAAGCATGGCTACCCGGGTGCCGTCGCGCACGGCTACCAGAACGGGTTTTCCGTTGGGGCCGCTCACCAGATTGGCAGTGGTGGTTGGTTGGGCAGCGAAGAGGCCGCCCAGATCGTTCATAGAAAAAGCAGCTCCGAGGGCGAAGCCGGCTTTGATGAAATCTCGTCGTGTGTTGTTCATAAATATTGGAAAAGTTAAACGGTGAAACGGGGCGCTGTGTTGTGCTGTTGATGTATCAGGAGTTTTTGGGGAGCCGCCAAGGCATGGGAAAGCAGTCCTCGTCGTAGAGGGCGAAATCGGCATTGCCGTTGATGGCGAATGTATGGATGGAGGCGGCCCCGGCGAGCACCTTGCGTGCAAAGTCGAGGGTGACGCCCGTTTTGACGCGATCATCGGCGAGCAGGAGATGCTTCCCGGCGAAGTCGAAATCGGGTGCTCGCAGGAGGACTGGCACCGGGCCACGCGGGGAATTATCCGGCTTGCGCCAGTTGATTCGCAGGACGTTGACTTCCAGTCCGAGCCGTTCGTAGAGCAGCGCCGCGGGGAGGATGCCGCCATTGGCAATGGCGACAATCATGTCGAGGTGCGCGGGAAACTCCAGCGCAGTCAGCCGTTGCAGGATGTCCTCAAAGCGTTTCGTCGCCATGGGAGTCGTGTCTCCGTGCGATGAAGGTCAATGCGGCCCAGCCGAGGAGGACTTGGAGCGCCATGCCCGGCCAGCCTTGAGTGAGGTCTTGCAGCGCATTGGTGGCGCTTTGCGTCCAGGCCCATTCGAAGACACTGCCCGGCACTTGATAGGCGGCCACGATGGCGGCGGCGGCGAGTGGTAGGAGCTTCACATGACGCAACACCAGCGGGGTGAGCGCGGCGATGAGGAGTGATTTGACGACGATGGGGGCGAGTGCTCCTGCGGGCGGCATGCCGAACAGCAGGTGGTTGAGCAGCGGCGAGGCGAGTGCGGTGAGCACGCCAGCACGCCAGCCGAAACGGGCGGTGCCGATGAGGGTGAAGAAGTAAATGGGCAGAAGCATTTTCCCGCCCGACGGGAGGAGGTGGCACAACTGGGGGAGGGCAAGATTGCCCGCCACGAGTGCAGTGCTCCACAGATACAGTGACTGTTCACGCCAGCGCAGGGCTGGGATGCTCAGGTGAGGATTGGCGACGAGTGCGTTATTCATGGTATATTTACGATGTGTGGTTAAGAGGGAGGCTGCGTGGATGCTGATAACAACAGCATGGTGCTGGTGAAAGTTGCATGGAACAAGGATTTTTATTTTATTTTCTCGCCAAGGGCACTTCGCTTTTACGCAATGGCGTTTCCTCGTTCCCATGCTTTCCGTCATTTATTCCGGTGCGCTTGTCGGCGTTGAGTCCATGCCTGTTTCCGTCGAGGTCAATATCGGGGGATTCGGAGAGCTTCGCTACGACATCGTCGGGCTGCCTGACACGGCGGTCAAGGAGTCCGTGGATCGCGTGGTTTCCGCCTTGCACAACAGCGGGTTCCGCACGCCTGAGGTGAAGACGACGATCAATCTCGCGCCAGGCGATTTGCGCAAGGAGGGCGTGCTTTACGATTTGCCGATTGCGCTGGGGATGCTGGCGGCTACCGGGCAGCTCAGTCAGGCCCGGCTGGAAGAGTTTCTTGTGGCCGGGGAGTTGAGCCTGAGCGGGGCGACGCGCCCGGTGCGCGGCGGCGTGGCGCTGGCTTTGCAGGCGCGGCGGACCGGGAGGCGTGGGGTGCTGCTTCCGGTGGAATCGGCGGCAGAGGCCGCGCTGGTCGAGGGCGTGTCGGTCTATCCCGTGGAGTCGCTGCACGCGGCTGTGCGCTTCCTCAACGATGCGCTGCCGCTTGTGCCGGTGAGACCTGAGGACAGCCCGTTCCGGCGGCGGCCTCCGCCTGAAAGCGCACCGGATTTTTCAGAAGTGAAGGGGCAACAGTCCTTGCGCCGCGCCGTGGAGGTCGCTGTGGCGGGTGGGCATAATCTGCTCATGATCGGGCCGCCCGGTTCCGGGAAGAGCATGGTGGCGCGCCGCATTCCAGGCATTTTACCTGATCCGACTCTGGAAGAATTTCTGGAGATACTCGGTATCCAGTCCGCCGCCGGCATAACACTCTCTGCGGAGAACCGTCATTTTCAGCGCCCGTTTCGTTCCCCGCACCATACGATCAGCGATGTG
>JAITXH010000062.1 GCA_031284845.1 Puniceicoccales bacterium
ATGTCAAAACTAAAAGAGGTTATGTGCTTTCCAGAGAATTTTATACAAAAAAATCAATATTTCACGGCAGCCATCAACTCAATTTGGTGAATGCCATAGTCCTCAATGCGGCTTGAGGCATTCCTGAAATACCGGTAATTAAGCCCGGCAGTCACGTATTTGTTGACGATGTGGAGGACACCACCACCCAAGGTGATGAGGCGGTCAGTCCCGTTAAAGTTGTTGTTAAAGTGCTGGTTGGAATATCCACCACGGGCGTATACCTGCCAATACGGGTTCAAGCTGTAATAGGCCGTCAAATCCGCAAAGGTGTTGGTGATATTTTGTGCCTGTGCGCCCACATCGAATCTACGACCGGCAGTCAACGTGGTGCGAATCTTGGAACTGACTTGATAATCTGCACTTAAAGAGAAGTTGAGGCTCGTATTGTTCCAATGCACCGTCCTGTTTGTCCCCGTGGGGCGGGCGACATAAGAGCGATCCTGATAGCCTACCCCTATGCTTCCCCGCAGGCTGAGCTTGGAAGCTATGCTGCCTCGGAATGAGAGGGCACCGTAATGGATCTGCGCATAACCGGGATCCACTATCCCCTGCCAAGCGGGATTGGATGCGTTTTGGCGATCGCGCCCGCTCTTATCCAATTCCGTGTAGGTGTAGGAATAATAGAACCCGAGGGAAAATTTGTCCGTTATCGCGTAATACCAGGAAATAGGGACGCTGTAGTTGCGGTAATCGTTGTAGTAGTAACGGAAATTCTCGAATTGCGCACCACTGAAGCGGAGGCCCAGATCAATAACACTCTTTTCGGTAAGCCGATAACTGGCGTCCACAGCAGCGTCGAAATAAAACCGCTTGACCAAATCTCCGTCCTCTCTGGCCGTGTTGTCATTCTGCGCAAGTTCGTAGAAATCGCCATTGGCCGTGAGCTGAAAACGACTCAACGGGTCATAGACGTAGTTGACATTGACGCTAGTGAGGTGGGAATTGAGTTCGGAGTGTTTGGTGTGGAAGTTAAAGTTTTCTTTGGCAACGATGGTAAGCCGATTCATCCGCTCCTTCCCTATCTCGATCTGGACACCGGGCGTGACCCCAAACATGACATCGCTCGACCCATGGCTTGACGCGTATATGTTGCTGTTATAAACGCATTTGCTCTCAAAGGTGGCGAAGGCCCACGCGTTGTCGCTGAATTCTATCAAGGGCGAAGAGGTCTCAAGCACGGTGCTAAGGTCTCCCAGCATAGGTAACGCCATGGCTCCCCCGATAAAGGGAAGAAGGGCCAGAAATTTAAAAGAAACTTTTGATTTCATAAATGTATTGATGATGTTGTAGTTCTGGTACAGGCAAAGGAGCCGCTCGAAGTAATGTGTCCGGAAAGCTGTCGAACTTTGTAAAAAGTTTCAAGGAAAAATTTAAAAAAAAGAGCATTGACGATTTCGGCAAAGTCCTTTGGTTGTGCGCTTCTTCAATTTTAGGGGTCATAGCTCAGTTGGTAGAGCGCTTGCATGGCATGCAAGAGGTCAGGAGTTCGACCCTCCTTGGCTCCACCATTCCAAAGAACCGTCCTGCCGGACGGTTCTTTGCTTTTTCCGGGTTGCTGCGCAATGCCATGCTTGCCAAACGCCCCCGATGCTCTTTGCTTGAGGGCGATGATGCAAGACGAGCAAGACGGGAGCCAGGCTGCTCCAGACAACGAGGGGATTCGTATTTCCAAAGAAGCCATCGCCGCATTGCCGCTCGGCCAATACACCGGACGCATCGTGGTGATCGAGACACCAGAGGATGCACCCGCTGCGGTCGCCGCTCTTTGCAAGGAGCGCGTGCTTGGTTTTGACACGGAAACGAAGCCTGCATTCAAGCGTGGTGTCACCTACCTGCCCTCGCTCCTTCAGCTCGCGGGCGAACACGTCGTCTATCTTTTCCGCCTTGATGTGTGCGGCGGCATCCCCGTGCTCTTCCCCGCTCTAAGCTCCCCGGACATCCTCAAGGTCGGCGTCGCCGTGCGCGATGATGTGCGCAGCCTCAAGGAACGTGCACCATTCAAAGACGCCGGTTTCATAGAAATCAGCAACTACACGCGCCATGCCGGTATCGAAAATACGGGGTTGCGGGCGCTCGCGGCCCATTTTCTCGGCCTGCGCATTTCCAAGGGCGCACAGACATCCAATTGGGCAAGCAAACATCTCTCCCCGCAGCAGATCATCTACGCTGCCACTGACGCCTGGATAAGCCGGATGCTTTACCTGCATCTGGAAAAACAAGGAGCCGTGGTGCCGGGCGTGGGCGCCCTCGCCCCCGTTTTCGAAAAAGTGGAGAAGCCAGGCAGCGGGCGTGGGCGGCGTAGCGGACGCGCGCGGGGCAGGCAGGAATGAGGATCTCAGGCGGCCTAACTCCCTGGTAAAAACAGCCGGGGGTTTGCAAAAGAGAGCATTCCCTCATCACGCCACAAAGCGGGTAAATGTCCGCTTCCCGGCCTGTATCACGACAGGTGCCGCCGGGCGTGACAACTTCGCCGTAGGGTCGCCCGCCTTTTCGTCGTTCACGCGCACCGCGCCCTGTTCCACGAGGCGGCGGATTTCCTTTTTGCTAGGGAAGAGACCGGTCGCGGCAAGCACATCCACCAGCGCAACCTCGTTTCCACCGGGAAATAATTTCTCCCAGGAAAATTCCGGCATGTCGTCGCGCACTTCGCGCCGCGAGAACACCTTCTCAAATTGTTCCCGCTCATGGGCAGCAGCGGCTGCGCCGTGGAAACGCGCCACAAGCTCCGAGGCCAGGCGCTTCTTCGCCTCCATCGGGTGCAGCTTTTGCCGCGCCGCAATTTCTTCCTCAGGCAACTCCAGCAAAAACCGGCAATAGACCCATATCGTCGCATCGGGAATAGACATTACACGCCCGAACATGTCCTTCGCGGGATGGTTGAACGCGATGTAATTATCATAGCTCTTTGACATCTTGCGCTCCCCGTCAAGGCCAACGAGCAACGGCATGGCGAGGACACCTTGCTCAGGCTGCCCGGCGTCTTTCTGGAGTTGGCGCCCGACGAGCATGTTGAATATCTGGTCGCTGCCTCCCAACTCGACATCTGATTGCAGCATCACCGAATCGTGCCCCTGCAACAATGGGTAAAGAAACTCGATAAGCGAGATGGGCGTCTTGGAAGCATACCGCTTGGCAAAATCATCGCGTTCCAACATGCGTGCAACCGTCATCTGCCGGCTAAGCGTGAGCGCGTCCAGAAAGCTCATTCCGCCGAACCACTCACTGTTGCGGCGCACTTCCGTTTTTTGCGGATCGAGCACCTTGTAAGCCTGGTTGAGATAGGTCTTCGCATTCTCATTGATCTCTGCCTCCGTAAGAATGGGGCGCGCCGCAGAACGCCCGGACGGGTCGCCGATGCGCGTCGTGAAATCGCCGATAACGAGGATGGCCTGATGCCCGGCATCCTGGAACTGGCGCAACTTATTTAGCACGACCATGTGCCCAAATGTAAGATCGGGCCGGGTTGGGTCCACCCCGAGCTTCACACGCAGGCGCTTACCGGCCTGAAGGCGCTCAAGTATTCCGGCTTCGCCATGGAAGATCTCCGTGCGCACCTTGAATGTTTGCAACTGTTCCTGAGGAGTCATATCGTCGCCGGACAATGCCGGGGGGGGGGCAGAGAGGAAAGGTAAAATTAAAAAAAACACCCGTCGGCGCAATGCCGGCGGGCGTTGTTTCGCGAGATGCGTGTCTTGCGGTTATTCTGCAGGCGGTGCAGGCGGCTTTTCACCGCCACGGCGGCGCTGGCCACCAGGACCAGCCCTGCCGGGACCACCACGGTCGGCACCGGGGCGGAGCAAGGCAGCATCACCGGTCTTCTTCAGAATTTCTTCCACGGAAGGATCAGCTTTGATGGCGGCAGCTTTGGTAGCGGCGACCAGTTTTTTTTGTGCTTCTGTGTATGCTTTTTGCGCGGCGACTACTTCGTCGCTTTCGCGGGCCTTTTTGAGCGCGGCGAAGAGCTTGGTGCGCTCTTCCTTGGTCAGCTGGGGACCGCGGTCGCGATTTGCACCGCGGAAGCCGGAGGGAGCTGATGTAGGCGCATCACCTTCGGCAGCGTTTACTGCCAGTGGTGCAAGTGCGAGTGCAAGTGCAGCGCAGGAGAATGGAATTATGAGACGGAGCTTTTTCATGACTATTTTTTTTGGTTTTGAATGTTCGGCGTTGTTGCCGATGGGGTCAAACCCCGCACCTGCACATGGGTTACAAGGCTGCAAAAAATTTATCAAACTTCACATCCATTCCGGTTTATTGTGAATCGGAATGGGTCGTTTAACTCTTTAAATTGCACGCTTATTGCATGCCAGCCGTGCCAGCGTTTTACTCTTGGCGCGACCCCATCCCCTCCAGCACATCCCATGCGAATATGCGGATTGGGACTAATCACCCGCCACCTGCCGGTCAGCCCTGAGCACGCCGACAAACGGCAAGTTGCGGTAACGCTCAGCGAAGTCCATGCCGTAACCTACCACGAAGGCATCGGGAATGTCGAAGCCCGTATATGCGGCCTCAAACGGCGTCTGGCGGCGCGACTTCTTGTCGAGCAACACACAAGTGCGCAGGCTCGCTGGCCGGTGTTCAAGCAGCGCGGAATGGAGTTGGCTCAAGGTGCGCCCTGTATCGAGGATATCGTCCACAATCAACACATGACGCCCGGCCAGATTCAGGTGGACCGTGCTGCGAAATTGCGGCGCTGCGCTCGGCGAAGTGCCATCCAGATAAGACGAGACACGCACCGTGTCAAAGCGCGTGCGCAGGTTGATCCGGCGCAGCAGATCCGCTGTGAATATCAGCGCCCCGTTGGCAACGCCCACCACCGTCAACTCATCCGCGTCGAGTGCAGCGTAGTCACGGGTGATGGCCGCTCCCAGTTGGGCGACGCGCATGGCGATGTCTGCGGCGGAAAACAAGACTTCCTCCACATCGGAATGCGCGGTGGCGGCTATTTCAAAAGAATAATCGGCTGAGGTTGGCATGCAGGAGAGTTGAAATCAGAAACCGGAAATAAGAAACAAGAAATTAACATGGAAATGCAAAAGAGTTCACCCTGGGTTCCATGCCGGGCACCGCCTGCAAGATTTCCTGCATCTGACTTGGGATATGTGAGAAGAAAATCACAACCATAAGATAACCAAAACATTGAATAAAACAGTGGAATTCCTCGTGGAATGCGCGTGATAAGGTGGGCCATTTTTATGTTTGCACGACATCAGGAAGAAAACAGAGTCCGCACCCGACTTTATCCAGTAACACATGGCAAACAAAAAACCTATTCGAGTAGCAGTGACCGGTGCCGCCGGCCAAATTGGCTACGCGCTCCTCTTCAGAATCGCCTCGGGTGCCGTCTTCGGACCGGACCAACCCGTCGCCCTCAACCTCATTGAGATCGAACCCGGCTTGAAAGCTCTCGCCGGGGTCGTCATGGAGCTTGAGGATGGCGCATTCCCGCTTCTCACCGACATCGTTCCCACGAGCGATCTCAAAACTGGCTTCAAGGATGCCAATTGGGCTTTGCTCGTCGGTTCTGTGCCGCGCAAACAAGGCATGGAGCGCAAAGACCTGCTCGGAATCAACGGCAAGATATTCGTTGGACAAGGCAGAGCCATCGCCGAAAACGCCGCCAAAGATGTGCGCGTGCTCGTCGTCGGAAATCCGTGTAACACAAACAGCCTCATCGCACTGCGCCATGCTACAGGCCTCCCGGAAAACCGCTTCTTCGCGATGACCCGGCTCGACGAAAACCGCGCCAAAGCACAGCTCGCCGTCAAGGCCGGTGTCCATAACTCCGATGTCACCAATGTCACCATTTTCGGCAACCACTCGGCCACCCAGTATCCCGACTTCTACAACGCAAAAATCAAAGGCAAGCCCGTCACAGAAGTCATCCAGGACGAAAGCTGGCTGAAGACCACCTTCCTCTCCACCGTGCAAAAACGCGGCGCAGCCATCATTGACGCACGCGGCCTCTCCTCGGCGGCCTCCGCCGCCAACGCCGCGATCGACACCGTGCGCAGCCTCGTGACGCCGACTCCCGCAGGAAGCTGGTTTAGCGTAGGCGTCATCTCAAAAGGCGAATACGGCACCGAACCCGGCCTTATCACTGGCCTGCCCGTCCGCACAAAAGCCGACGGCTCCTGGGAAGTGGCAGAGGGACTGGCCTTGAACGATTTTGCAAAAGAAAAAATCGCCATCTCCGTAAAAGAGCTTGTCGAGGAACGCGACACCGCCGCCGAAGCACTCGGCGCCAAACTCTAAAGCGGCATTTCCAGCCACCTCAAAAAAACGTCCCCGGATTCACGGGGACGTTTTTTTTGCCCATATCGTCCCTTAAAGACAGAAAATATATCTATTCCCTTGACCGCACGCAGACACGTTTCACCGTGTCGCCTTTTTACCAATACACCACATGCTTCAAGCCGGAATCGCAGGTTTGCCCAACGTGGGCAAAAGCACCCTCTTCAACGCCCTCACCCGCTCGCGCAAAGCGGAGGCCGCAAATTATCCTTTTTGCACCATCGAGCCTAACGTCGGCGTCGTCGAAGTGCCCGATGCACGCCTCGCTCCGCTCTCCAAAATCGCCAAAACTTCCGTCATCATCCCCGCGGCTGTCGAGTTCGTGGATATCGCAGGTCTTGTCGCAGGCGCATCCAAAGGCGAAGGCCTCGGCAACAAATTCCTCGCCAATATCCGCGAAGTGGACGCCATCGTCCACGTCGTGCGTTGTTTCGAAAACGACGACATCGTGCACAGCATGGGCAAGGTGGACCCGGTGCGCGACATCGAGGTTATCAACACCGAACTCGTGCTCGCCGACCTGCAATCGTGTGAACTCCAGCTTGACCGCAATCTGAAGAAAGCTCGCGGACAAGACAAAGACGCCGCCGCCAACGCCACCTTGCTCCAACGGCTTATCCCCCACCTCAATGAAAATAAGTCCGCCGCCTCACTTCCGGTCACTGACGACGAAGAACGCGCACGCCTGAAACACTTCGGATTGCTCTCCCTGAAACCCGTCCTCTACGCATGTAACGTCGCCGAAAGCGACATCACCGACCCGTCCGCAAATCCCCACGTCGCCACCGTCCGCGCCCACATCGCCAGCACACATGGTGCCCGCGTGTGCATTATCTGTGCGCAGGTCGAAGCCGAGTTGGGCGAGCTTTCCCCCGAAGAAGGCCTCGAATACCTCGCCGCGCTCGGCGTCTCCGACAGTGGAGTGAGCCAACTCATCCGCGCCAGCTACGATCTCCTCGGCCTCGCCTCCTACTTCACCGCCGGCGAAAAGGAAGTGCGCGCCTGGACTTTCAAACGCGGCATGACCGCCCCGCAGTGTGCAGGCGTCATCCACACTGACTTTGAGAAAGGCTTCATCAAAGCTGAAGTTGTCGCTTACGACGATCTCGTGTCCACCGGCTCCGTAGCCGCCGCACGCGAGGCGGGGAAATACCGCATCGAGGGTAAAGAATACCTTTTCAAAGACGGCGATGTGGCCCTGTTCCGTTTCGCAAACTAGACTCATGCTCACCCCAGGAGAACAGCACCGCTACAACCGGCACACCCGCCTGCCCCAAATCGGCACTGCGGGGCAGGAACGCCTGCGCGACGCACACATTCTCCTGCTCGGGCTTGGAGGCCTCGGCTCCCCGGCGGCACTCTACCTCGCCGCCGCCGGCATCGGCACCCTGGGTGCTGCCGAGATAGACACGGTCGCCCTGCACAACCTCCAACGCCAAATCCTTTTCCGCGAAAACGATGTCGGCGCGTCCAAGCTCAATGCCGGATTCGAAACACTGCACGCGCTCAACGCACAAACGCAGCTCGTCGCCCACCCCGAAGGGCTTACTCCGCAAAATGCCCTCGCGCTCTTCTCCCAATACGACCTCGTCCTCGATGGCACAGACAATTTCCCCGCACGCTACCTCGCCAACGACGCCGCCCATCTCACCCGCCGCCCGCTCATTCACGGCAGCATTTTTCAATTTACCGGTCAGGTCTCACTGTTTGACACCGCCCACGGCGGCCCCTGTTACCGATGCCTCTTCCCCGATATGCCCGACCCGGCCAGCGTGCCCACTTGCGAGCAAGCGGGCGTATTCGGCGCACTTTGCGGCGTCATCGGCAGCCTGATGGCAATGGAAGCGATAAAGCTCCTCACCGGCTCAGGCTCCCCCCTGCGCGGACGCCTGCTCACCGCAGACCTGCTGGACAGCACAACACGCACAATACGCCTGCCGAAAAACACCGCCTGCCCGCTTTGCGGCACCACGCCGCGCATCACGGAAATCATACCGGAAAATTACATCTTCGGCGGCTCTTGCCCTGTGGCATCCAACGACGGCCTCCCGCTGGAGATCTCCTGTGAAACGGCGCATGAATGGCTCTCCGGGCTAACTCCGCCAATATTGCTCGATGTGCGCGAAAACGACGAAGTGGCAATTTGCAAGATTCCCGGCTCGCGCCATATTCCGATGGGTGCAGTGGCATCTCGCCTCAGCGAACTGCCCAAAGACAAGCCCATCCTCGTGTTTTGCCATCACGGGCAGCGCTCCATGCGAGTCACACAACTTCTGCGCACCAAAGGCTATACACAGGCCACAAACATCAAGGGCGGCATAGACCGCTGGGCCGTGACCAACGCCCCCGGCATGGCGAGGTATTAACCGGCAAGAAGTGGGAAGAATCTGCAAGCGCCCAAATTATGAAAGACGTATCGGACAAAACCTCGCATCTGCGACGCTCTTAATTTACTTTTTTAGCCTCAACAACCAATGATTTCCGCCATCATCCGCTGGTCGCTCAATAACCGCTTCCTCGTCATCGCCATATTTCTCGGCATCTGCGCCTGGGGCGTCCACGCCCTGCGGACAACCCCCGTTGACGCCCTCCCCGACCTCTCTGAAAATCAAGTCATCGTCTATGCCGACTGGTCCGGACGCTCCCCGCAAGA
>JAITXH010000161.1 GCA_031284845.1 Puniceicoccales bacterium
TCGGCGGCGGAGGCTGCGCTGGTCGAGGGCGTGTCGGTCTATCCCGTGGAGTCGTTGCACGCGGCTGTGCGTTTCCTCAATGATGCGCTGCCGCTTGTGCCAGTGAAACCTGAGGACAGCCCGTTCCGGCGGCGGCCCCCGCCTGAGAGCGCACCGGACTTTTCAGAAGTGAAGGGGCAACAGTCCTTGCGCCGCGCCGTGGAGGTCGCTGTGGCCGGCGGGCATAATCTGCTCATGATCGGGCCGCCCGGTTCCGGGAAGAGCATGGTGGCGCGCCGCATTCCAGGCATTTTACCTGATCCGACTCTGGAAGAATTTCTGGAGATACTCGGCATCCAGTCCGCCGCCGGCATAACACTCTCTGCGGAGAACCGTCATTTTCAGCGCCCGTTTCGTTCCCCGCACCATACGATCAGCGATGTGGGTCTCATCGGGGGCGGCTCGGTGCCCGGCCCGGGCGAGATCTCGCTTGCGCACCACGGAGTGCTCTTTCTCGACGAGTTGCCCGAGTTCAAGCGCTCGGCCCTGGAGGTGATGCGTCAGCCGCTGGAAGATGGCTGCGTGACGATCTCCCGCGCCGCCGGTAAAATCACACTGCCGAGCCAATTCATGCTCGTCGCTGCGATGAATCCGTCGCCGTGCGGTTATTCGGGCGAGAAATGCCGTTGCACGCCCCAGCAGGTGCAGCGCTACCGGGCGCGCATTTCAGGGCCTTTGCTCGACCGCATAGACATCCATGTCGAGGCACCGGAGCTTTCCATTGAGGAACTGCGCACCGCCAGCCCCGGCAAGTCTTCGGAGGACATGCGTGCGAGTGTCATCGCTGCACGCACGATCCAAAGGCAGCGCTTCTCCGGAGTGGCGGGCGGGCAGACGTGCAACGCGCACATGACGCAAAAGCAGATCCGGACGCATTGCCAGTTGACGGCGGGGCAGGGCGTGCTGCTCCAGCGGGCGATGGAGCAGTTGGCGCTTTCGGCGCGTGCCTACGACCGTATTTTGAAGGTGTCGCGGACGCTGGCTGACATTGACGGCAAAGCGAGCATCGAGGACGGGCACTTGCTTGAGGCCATCCAATACCGGTCGCTGGACCGGAATTTGTTTCGCGGGGAACGTGCGGGATAATCCGTGCCCGGGGTGCGGTTTCTTGTTTCTTCTTTTCCGTTTCTTCGTTCTTATCAGGAGTTGTGTTTATCGAGTATTTGCAACGCGTGCACATGCAATGGCCGTGGTTTTTCACGGGTTGCTTTGCCGTGCTTGGAGCCGTGATCGGGAGTTTTCTCAATGTGTGCATTTACCGGGTGCCGCTGGGGAGGTCCGTATTGCGGCCCGGGTCGCAGTGCGCGTGCGGAACGCCGATTCCATGGTATCACAATATTCCCGTGCTGGCGTGGTTCTTCCTGCGCGGGCGGGCGGCGTGTTGCGGGCGGCGTTTCAGTGTGCGCTACCCGCTTGTCGAGGCGGTGACCGGTGTGTTGTTTGCATTATGCTGGGCGTTGTTGCCGTGGCAGCAAGCGTTGCCGGGCATGGTGTTTGCCGCATGGCTGCTCGTGCTCGCATTCATAGACTTGGATACGATGCTGCTTCCCGATGCGGCTAACATCGGCTTGGCGCTGGCAGGCGTGGTGCTGTCGGTGGCGCTGCCCGGATTGCACGATGCAGGCGGAGCTTGGCCCTCGGGGACGCTGAGTGCGCTGGGTGGCTCGCTGACCGGAGTAGTGGTCGGCACCGGGCTGTTGTATTGGTTCCGGCTGCTGGCGTCGGTCATGGCCGGGCGCGAGGCTATGGGTGAGGGCGATGTCATCCTGCTTGGCGGCATCGGGGCATTTTGCGGCTGGCAGGGGGCGGTGTTTGCTGTGTTCGGCGGCTCTGTCATTGGGGCGGCGGTGCTGACACCGCTCGCGCTGGTGCGCAGGTTGTGCCGGCATTCAGAGGCGGAGGAGGAGGGCAGGCGGGCGGTTTCTCATGCTTCATTGGAAGGCGACGAGGAAGCGAGGGCACCCCGTTCCGGAGCGGAATTAGGGGCCGAAGTGCCCTTCGGGCCTTGGCTGGCCGCCGGAGCACTGGCTTGGTTTTTATTTTTCAGGACACCGGTGGCGTGGCACTTGGAGCGCGCGTGCGCAGTGCTGTTCCGGTAAGGCGGCGCGGGTAGGCACACCGGGGGAATCAGTGCCTCCTTCTGTTATACCATTTGTGCCGAATTTTTCCCTTAAGAATCGTTTCCAATCAAAGTCTGAGGATAAACCATTTTTAGCCGCGAATGCGCGAATAACGCGAATAAGAGCCGCTGTGCTCCAGATTTTTTGAATTTTAATTATTTGTATCTCATTCGCGCCATTCGCGTATTCGCGGCTAAAATGTCTCTTCTAAAGAGAAGCTTTTACTCGTGAATGGGATTACTCCTCTGTGCGTTTTATGGCGAAATAGGTGCGCAACAGGACGCGGCATTCATCGGCCAAAATGCCGGAGTCCACCCGCAGACGGTGGTTTAGGCCGGGCAACTCGTGGACAGCGCTTGCGCCGCCGAGACAACCCATTTTCGGATCGCCCTGAGCAAAGACCACCCGACCGAGCCTCGCCATGATACTCGCGCCGGCGCACATCGGGCACGGTTCTTTAGTGACGTAAAGGGCGCATTCGTTGAGCCGCCAGTCGCCCAGATGGGCGCTGGCTTGCGTGATGGCGAGGATTTCCGCATGGGCGGTGGGATCGCGCAATGAATCCACGCCGTTGTGCGCAGCGGCGATCACTTCGCCATTATGCACGATGACGGCACCGATGGGCACTTCGTCTTCGCGCCAGGCTTCGATGGCCTGATTGTAGGCGAGCGCCATGTAAAAGGCGTCGTCCTTGGAAAGCTGTGAAGGGTGTATTTTGGGAAACGGGCATTCGCGGAGCGGGCGCGCCAAGGGGTCGCTTTCGGGCATTGCTCAGTCCTTCCCGTTTCTCATGAAATACGCACGGCGCAGTTACGCCTGTTTTTCGGAAAATGCCTTCCAGAGTCCGTCAATACCAGCCTCTTGCGGTGTCCCTGCAAAGGCCACGACGCGGTAGCGGAGCTTGAGGACTTCGCCCTTGGGGAGTTTGATGGGCTTGTTTTTCGGGATGAACAACATCGGCATTGGCGAGATGTTGCCGTAGTGGCGGGCGAACCACAGGTTTTTGTCAAAAGGTTCCGGCAGACCTTCCGGCACCAGCACGGCTATGCCTTCCGTGATGTCCAGCCCGGCGCGTTTGCCGTAGAAGGAGCACCAGCGGGCAGATTTGCCGTGTATCTTGGTGAGCACGGCTTTTTCGCCGTTGTCCTTGGGGTCTTCGCCGCGCACGATTTTGACGCCTTCGGAGTTTTCCAAGGTGCCGCCTTGCACGACACTGATATCCGGCGCACTGCGCACACCGAAGAGGCCGTGGTTGGTTTGCTCTATGGTGATGTCCACCAGGGGCAACACTTCAAACCATGCGTCGAGCACGTAGCGGTTTTCATCGAGCAGGGTTAATTCATAGCGGCGTTTGTCTTCGATGATCGGGTTTTGTTTGGGCTTGGCCCAGAGGCAGCGGTCGCTGAACACAGCTTGTTTTTCGCCGATGGATTCGAGCTTGAATCCCTGGGAGAGAATCTGCCCGTCCTTTAAAGTGTTTTGCCAGTAGTTGCCGCCGTTCACTCTGTCGCATCCGAAGAAGACGCCACGGTGGTGGGGCCAAGGCTGGCCGGTCTCGGCGATCAGCGACAGGCCGGTCTTCGGGCCTACCAGCGGATACCAGTAGGGGTATTTTTGCGCTACATTGGCCCTGTAAGCTGTGAGGACGGCATTGTTTTTGCGAAACCAAGCCTGACTTTCGTAATTGTAATAAGTGAGGTGGGCTTGTGGTGCGCCTCCGCCGTAGTCCACAAACTTCGATGGGAATTTGCCCCCGGAGGCCGGGGCGCCAATTGCCCGCTGGCTTGATATGGCGGGCGTCAAAAGCCCAAGGCCGGTTAGCAGTGCACTGTTTTTGAGAAAGTCACGACGTTGCATGATGGGATAATGTTTTAAGGTTGTTGAAAGTGAGCGAAGAGAGACTTTCGGAACGGCTTTGGAAAGCTGAAAAAACAAAAAAAGCGCTCTCCGTGAAAAGGAGAGCGCTTTGGAAATCGCTTGCAGATGCAGCGGACTTATTGGGCGTCAACGTCTATGCGCTGCGGCAGCTCGAGCTTTTTGGAGCTGAGGCCGATAGCGGAGGCGACGAAGTAAACCACCAGACCTACGGCAAACGCACTCACGGGCGGGACGGGAATCTGCGCCACGAACGGGGCGGCTTTCACCACGGCGGGGAAGAGGCCGGCAGCGCCAACTGCGAAACCAAGTGCCCAGGAGAGCCAACCTGCGGGGTTGAATCCAGCCCGCGGCCCGGCCCATTTGCGCCCGGCCAGAATATAGTCGGCGAAGAGCGCACCGCAAACCGGCCCGAACGAGGCTCCGATGACGGTGAACACTGCGGCGGCTTGCCCTGCTGCACCGGAGAGCACGAGGGCGACGGCGCCGACGGTGCCGATGCCGCAAGTGACGAAGGGGCTGACTTTCGGGAAGGTGGACTTGAAGCTGTTGGCGGCGATGAGCGAGGAGACGCAAGCTGCCGGGAAGGCCGATACCACGAGGAGAATCCAGAACACCTTTGCAACGCCTGCGCCGAGAAGCGCGTCGAGCAGTGCGGTCGGGTTTGTCTCGGTGATGAGGGCTTCGGCGGAGTCGGCAGCAGCAATGGCGGAGGCGTCTGCGCTGGCTTTGACTTTGCCCACTGCGGCTTCGGCGGCCTCAGAGGCGGATTTGACTGCCTCTTTGGTGGCTTTTCCGTCTACGGCTAAAAGGGCGGCATTGGCTTGTGCGGCTTTGGCGGCAAAGACCAGTTGCGCGGCTTCCGGATTTTTCACGGAGACTTCGCTTGCGGTGGCGCGTGCTTTTGTCGCGTCGGTGACCAATCCTTTTTGCGCACCGGAGATGGCGATCAAGGCCACGAGTCCGGTGAGGAAGGTCGTGAGGAAGATACCTACGAGTCCGGCTTTCACGATGGATTTGCCGTCTTTGTTTCCGGAGCCGAAGTCACAACCGGCTGCACCCGCCGTGGCGAAAAAGCCGACCACATAGGGGATAACGGCATTGAATACGCCCAGCACATCGCTGCCGTAAATCGGGGACACCTTCGCGACCAGTTGCGGATTGAAATCACCCACGCCGCCGATGGTCTTAATGAAGAGCCAGACCAAGGCCACGATGGGGATGATGGGCAGGTAAGAGGCAACTTTGCCGACATAGCCCATGCCTTTCAGCCCGATGAGCGCGGCGAGCACCGTCCACACGACGCCGATTGCAAGATGCGTCGGGCCGTTGACAGCGTCTTTACCTATGAAGGTGAGCGC
>JAITXH010000190.1 GCA_031284845.1 Puniceicoccales bacterium
CCGCCGCCCAAAAAACGCCCTCCAATAAATTACAAAAACAAAAAAATAATCTCCAATCTCAAATTTTCGATCTCAAATCAAAGAACCGCCTCACTGCGTCCACACAGTCCACCGTGTCCACACTGAGCGGGCAGACTCAGGCAGGCGCTCATTTTAACCACAAATGCCACGGATATTTTAAGATGGCCCTTGGAATCGGAAGTCACTTTTAGCCAAAATCGCCTCAGCTTTAGTCACTTTTTGCGTTATTGAGACATTTGTTGAGAATGAGGCTTGTCCGTTTTTGGGGCACCAAAAAACCCTGTAAGCCGCTTGTTTACAGGGTTTTTAAAGTGGCGGAGAGAGAGGGATTCGAACCCCCGGAGGCTTGCGCCTCAACGGTTTTCAAGACCGCCGCGATAGACCACTCTGCCATCTCTCCTCGGTTTTCAAAGCCAACGCCGGAAAACACGCGGGAATGTTAAGATGCCGCCGCAGATGGCAACTCCGTTTTTCAGCACCACACGCGGAATGAAGCGATTCAGCACAATCGCCAGATTACGCCATTTATTAAGAAAATTTTCCCTTCGCCAAAATCTGTCCTTTGTCCCCTGCAGAAAACACGGATGCACATACACCTTCCCCTATCCCCCGTCTCCGCTCTCTCGTTCCTCTGCCTCCCTGACAGTTACATCTTCCACAACAATGCCATTGCCTCCACCCCCGCGCCAATGCAGCTTTGCGGCATGTCTTCCATTCCCGAAATTGCCCGCGAAATTGGCATCTCCGAAGATCATCTCGTCCTCTACGGACGCGACAAAGCCAAGGTATCACTCACCGCATTGCACGGCAAAAAAAAATCCGGACGCCTCATTCTGGTCTCTGCGCTAACGCCCACTCCAGCCGGAGAAGGCAAGACCGTCACCTCCATCGGACTCGCCCAAGGGCTGCGCCTGCTCGGGCACAAGGCAGCGCTCGCCCTGCGACAACCCTCGATGGGGCCAGTCTTCGGACGCAAGGGCGGCGCAGCAGGCGGCGGGCGGAGCACCATCCAGCCCGCACAAGAAATCAACCTGCACTTCACCGGCGATTTTCACGCCATCACCGCCGCGCATAATCTGCTCGCCGCTACGATAGACAACCAGCTCCACTTCCGCCAGACACGGCTCACGCCAGAAGGAGTGCTCTGGAAACGTGTGCTCGATGTGAACGACCGCGCTCTGCGCAACATCCGCATCGCCACCGGCTCGCCCGTGGAACGCACCAGCGGCTTCGACATCACCGCCGCCTCGGAAATCATGGCCGTCCTCTGCCTCGCCACATCACAGGCCGATTTACGTGCGAGACTCGAACGCCTCGTCGTCGGATTCACCCCGGAAGGCCAACCCGTCACCGCTTCCGAATTCCGCATCACCGGCGCACTCTGCGCCCTCTTGCGCGACGCCCTGCTGCCCAATCTCGTGCAATCCGCAGAGGGCGTCCCGGCGTTTGTCCACGGCGGCCCGTTTGCCAACATCGCCCACGGGTGCAACTCCGTGCTCGCCACACGCATGGCGCTCGCCCACGCCGACTATGCCGTCACCGAAGCCGGGTTTGCCTTCGACCTCGGCGGCGAAAAATTCATAGACATCAAATGCCGCCAGGCAGGTCTCAATCTAGACGCCATCGTGCTCGTAGCGACCATTCGCGCCCTGAAAATGCACGGCGGCACAGCACTCGACGCCATTGCAGCACCCGACGCCGACGCCGTGGAACGCGGGCTGGAGAATCTCGCGCAACACGTCGCCGCCGCCCGCAGTTTCAATCGGCCCGTCACCGTGGCCGTGAACCGTTTCCCCGGCGACACCAAAGACGAGTTGGCACGAGTGCGCACATTTTGCAGCGCCACCGGCGTTGCCTTCGCATTGTCGGATGTCTTTGCACAGGGCGGACAAGGCGGCGTGGCACTGGCGCAGGCCGTGTTGGCCGGGTTGCCAGCCACCCAACCTCCGCCGCTCGAATTCACTTATGCGGCAAACGCCCCCGTGCGGGAGAAGCTCGCCGCCATCGCCCGGCGCTTCTACGGCGCAGACGGCGTCATATTGCTGCCGAAGGCGGAACAACGCCTCGCACTCTTTGAAAAAGCCGGTTTCGCAGGATTGCCGGTGTGCGTAGCCAAGACGCAAAATTCGCTAAGCGATGATCCGCAAAAGACAGGCCGCCCACAGGGATTTCAAATCACCGTGCGCGACTTCGAACTCGCCGGAGGCGCAGGTTTCCTCGTCGCCTTGACAGGGCAGATCCTCCGTATGCCGGCCTTGCCGCGCACACCCGCAGCAGAACGCATAGATGTAGCACAGGACGGAAGCATCACGGGCATCACGGGAACCTGAAAAGCAAACATCTCATGCTGATCCCTCACATCACCCGGCCATTTTTCAAAACAAGCGCCCTAGTGCTGTCCGCCGTCTTTCTTTTATGCTGCGCCTTCACTGCCTGCCCGCAAACAGAACAAAAAGTCACCACCGCCACCCCGCAGGATAACATCACCGCACCCAAGGAAAATATTTCACCCGGCACACTGGATGAAATCATCCCGGCGCGTTCCGCCAGTTTAGACACACACCTCGTGTCCGAATGCTCCGGCTTTGCCGCCAGCAAAAAATATCCCGGCATATTCTGGACCCTCAGCGACTCCGGCGGAAAAAACACCATTGTAGCCATCCGCGCCGACGGCTCCGTCGTAAAACCACCGGGCGCAGACGCCGCCTATACCGGCGTCAAAGTAAGCGGAGCAACCAATAAAGATTGGGAATGCCTCACCATAGACAACTTAGGGCGTATCATCATCGGCGACATCGGGAACAACAAAAGCGACCGCCGTGACTTGAGCCTGCTCGTCTTCCCGGAACCCAATCCGCGCAAGGACACCGCCGTTGCGCCCAGAAAAATCCCCGTGCGTTACGCCGACCAAACAGAATTTCCCGACAAAAAGAAACGATTCGACTGTGAAGCGCTCTTCGTCTGGAACGGCGCGGTCTATGTCCTCACCAAACGCTGGTCAGACACATGGACGGTCCTTTACCGCCTGCAAATACAGCAGGACGGCTCCGGCCTCTTCACGCCCGTCACCGCCTATAACTCACTCGGCCTAGTCACCGATGCCGCTATATCTCCCAACGGACGCCTCCTCGCCGTGCTTACCTACCATGGCCTCTGGGTTTTCGTCTTGCCGGCCTCTGGCACAAATCCGCTTGCCGGCTCGGTATTGTTCCGTCCGGTCCAGTTCCCCATGACAAGCTGGCAAGCAGAAGCCCTGGCATTCACCGACAACGACCACGTGATCATCGGCACCGAGCAGGGAGACATTTATAAAATTGAAATCTCCCGGCTCGCCAAAGTCAGATGAGCGCATTCG
>JAITXH010000205.1 GCA_031284845.1 Puniceicoccales bacterium
CCGCCTCACGTCTCCTCCCTCCCGTGCTCACTCAACTCCCCGGTGCCCGTCTAGGCGCGCCCGAGGTAAGCCTTGTTCTCCGTGCTGACGCGGATGGATTCCCCGGCTTTGATGAAGAGAGGCACGTTGACCACAAGCCCTGTCTCAAGCGTCACAGGCTTGAGCACGTTGCCGGAAGTGTCGCCCTTCACGGCAGGCGGCGCATCCACGACCTTGATTTCCACGGCGGCGGGAAGACTTACCGACATCGGCTTACCGTCCACCACCATGATATCGTAGGTCTGCCCCGGCACGAGAAATCCGGCGCTGTCTTCGATGAGCGCGCGCGGCACATAGGTTTCCTCAAAGGTCGCCGTGTTCATGAACACGAAATTGCCATCGGCTTCGTAGCTGAGTTCGAGTTTGGCGACGCTGTTCTCGAGCGTCTCAAAAGAAGCGCCAATGCTGGTGCGCACAGGGACGAGCCTGCCCGAACTGAGCGAACGCAACTCCATCTGACAATAGGATGCGTTGTTGGGAGGCGTGCGGATATTGCACTCCAGCACAAGGCAAATATCGCCGTTGTAGCGAATGACGTTCTTTTTACGGATGTTATTGACGGGCATGTTGGCCATAGGCGCGCAGGGGTAGAGAAAAGCGCACAAGCGTCAAGCCGGAGATTTCCGGGAACGCATATTTCGTCTCAATTTCCCGGTTTTTCTGGAGCAGGCGGAGCGTCCAACACCCCGCGCACCTGAGCCGCCGTGTCGCGCCAGACCGCAATCGCCCGGCGTCTCGCCGCATCGCGCAACGCGACCGCCCAGGCGTCGTCCGTCAACGCCCGGCGCAGGAGTGCCGACCACGCGCCCGCATCGCCCGCCGGTGCTGTCGCACATCCGCCACCGTCCGCCTGTTCGCGCAGCACGGGCAGATCGCTGCACAGGCAGGGCAAACCCATCCAAAGCGCCTCCGCCACGGGCAACCCGAAGCCCTCGGCCAGCGTGGGGAACACAGCCGCCCGCGTGCGCCCGTAGAGCGCGTGCAACCCGGCGTCGTCCATCTTCTGAAAATAGTGCAACCCGGGATAACGCGCCTCCATGCGGCGCACCTTGTCCACCACTGCTGCCCCCGTCTCCGTATTGCTCCGCCCCACGAGGTTTAACTGGAAATCGTTCCCCGCATCCCAAAGCCCGGCGCACACATCCAGCAAAAAAGACTGGTTCTTGCGCGGCTCCAGAATGCCTACGCACACCAGTGACGGCGGGGAGAGCGGCGGGGAGGTGTCCGTGACTCGTGGCGTGCCTGCAAAATCCGCCCCCAAGGTGATCGCGCTCACTGCCGGCCCCTTGCGCCCCAGCCAATGCCAATAACCCAGCAACTCAGCCCGGCTCGCCTCCGAAACGGCAAACACGCAGTCCGTGTCGGCCAGCATAGCCATGTAGGAGGGATGGCGGGCGACGCTGTTGCGCAGGGAAATCTGCGGCAGCTTCAGCGGTATCGCATCGTGAAAAACTACCGCGGTGCGGCATGACTTTGCTTTGAAAAACGCCCACAACCCCGGGCGCTCCTCCTCGCTGAACAATTCCGGCGTGAGCACCCAGTCGCTTTTTTGCAGCACCACCGCCTGCCCGTCTCCACGCCACGCATCCGGCAGCCAGCCGCGAAAACCCGTTGGCGGCGGCAACGCCTCCTCCCAGCGTCCGCGCCGCCATACCACAGGAGTTACACCGCCGCCCAGCGCCGCAAATAGGCGCTCATTGACGCGAATCAGACCCGAACGGTGACGTGCGGCGCGGCTTTTGGTGACATCAAAAAAAATCATCCCCGCACCCTGTCCCCGCCCACCCTCGCCGGGCAAGATTCAATAAACAGCAAATTCACCGCCGCACTGCCTGAAGTCGGCGTGCGCCGTGCGAAAATCGCCCCCGGTGCGAAACGCAGATTCTCCCGCTCTTAGGCGCACTCCCGCCGACATTTTAAGCACTTCGAGATATGCGGCAAGGCGTCCGGAGCGGCGGCGTCCCGCCGCCACACCAATGGCGGCTCCGTCGTCGGAACATGGAAGCGCGAGACGCGCTTCCGGCCTCACAGCGGCGAGGACGCCGCCGCTCCCGCTGGCGCGGTTTCCATGCCCCTGTCCTTTTTTTTCCAAGCACTCCCGCCGGCCATGGGGTTCTCGTGGAGAGCCAAACCAGAGTAAGTGCGGCAGCAACTCACAAGGCACTTAAACGCGATATTCTTCATGGCATCCACCGGAATAGAAACGGGATGAGATGCCGCATCACTGTCTTTGTCAAAATTTTCGATTCGGAGCAGAACAGTGTCTATTTTTTTGCGCTGGAGGGGACTGAAGTTATTTTTAACTCTTTCCCGTTTTCGATTGTCGGAGCCTGCGGGGCTGGGGCGGCGGGACTGGCAGCCGATTCGTCGGCGTCGCGTCCATACACTTCGACTTCGATATAGTGATTTCCGGGATTGGTTGAGTTTCCTTGGCTGTAGAGACGCACGTAGCGCCCTTTTACTCCAGCAACGGGGATGAGTTTTCCGTAGTTGGTTTCAATATAGTGCTTATCTTTGCCTGCGCCAAATTTTGAAGTATTCTCGAAATCCGTGTTAAATACCGTTGTGACGCCACGCTTAAACCCGGCATCGTCCGAAATCTGGATGATTACATTGCGGTAAGCACGCTCCCGACGATAAAAATGCCAGAGTGCGATGGCAAATATTTCTGAACGTTTTTGTAAATCTATCTGCACCCATTGCAGTTCCGACTCGAGTTCCACTTCAAAGCCTTCATCACCGTCTTTCTCGCCATCAGTGATAAAGTTTAGCTCACCGATTACTATATTAGCCTCGCTCGTCACTGGTTTCTTGAATGCGATATTTTGATTGGCGTTCTTGGGAATAAAAAGCGGTTTTCGCTTGGATTGTTCGCTCTGATCTAAGTTTTCGATTCTAACCTGAGGTGGTGCGCCAAATGGGATAGTAAATCGCGAAATTTCGAGCTTCAACTCGACCATTTCTTCTTGTTTATCGGCGGCATTTCCTGTCGCGAACGAAATGCTTGCGATTGTGAAGACGAGAAGACCGAAAAAGAAGAAGTGTATCGCGCGGGAGGCACGGGGGGTATTTGTTGTTTTCATCGGCAAGAATTGAGTTGAGTTAAGACAAAGGGTTGGGGGAAAAGTGCCGGAAACTCCGCTCTAACCCTTCGTCACTTTGAGCGGAAAGGAGTTCCATGTAAGTGAGTGATGCGTCGAAGCGTCCGGAGCGGCGGCGTCCTCGCCGCTGTCCTTTTTATTTCCACAAAGCACGGAAATCCGGCGACACAAGGGGTTCCTGAGCCAGTCGCGCACGGAATTGTTCCGCCAGTCGCGCCGCCGCTTCCCACATCGGTAACAACGCCGCCGATGGCAGCGGCTCAGGGAACGACTCTGATGGCACCGAGGCATCTTCGCGCGGACGATATTGCATCGGCAACATATCATAAACCGGTGCCAATTCAAAACGCCCCGCTTCGAGCACCAGACTCGGCGCATCAGCAAGCGGCAGGAAGGCAAGGTTTCCAGGATGCGTGTCGTTGTTGTGGATTTGCGACGCAAACGCTGCCAGCAAGCGCACCCGCTCAACCACCTCCGCCTGAATGTGCCCCGCTCGCTGAAACGCCTGCGCCATCTCTAACCACGAGGCGCGACAGCCGAGCGCATCCGCGAGCGCCTTCGCCGAAAGGACGTGCCGCCGCCCGAACGCGCCCACCCGATCAAAGCGTTCCACTTCGAGAAACGTGCGTCCTGCGGCGCGAAGCAGACGTGTCCGCGCTGCGGGAATGCCCGCTTCGCGCAAAACTGTTTGCGCGACATGTTCAGCGCAGAGCAGGTCTGCCCAGCGGACGTTGGCAGCGGTGTCGTCAGGGGGCGAAAATTTGACGATGACGGCGCGGATTTCGCCTTCGCCGTGGGCGTCTTGGACGCGGCACAGAAACTTGGGTTGCTCGCCGCCCGCTGACGAACCCGGAGCCGCTCCCCGCATCGTCTCTTCGGCCAAGCGGAGAAATGCCGCCGCGCTGTCGCCTTGCGCGATCAATGGTCCGCCGAGCGGAGGAGCGTCGGGGTGTTGGCGTCCGGCCAACCAGCGTTCTGCGGCCTGTTCGCCTACAATCCATGCGCCCGGCATGTCGTGTCCCTCGCGCGAAAGGGCGTAGAGGATGTCGTCATTGGACCACAAACCGACATCTGGCGAGAGTTCGAGTTCGGGGTGTTGGTGCGCAAATTGGCGTCCGAGGAATCCCTGCGGTGCCATATCGGCGAGAAATGCCGGAAAACCTTCGTGAATCTGTTCGCCCGATTCGCCGGACAAATTCCAGCGCACCAGCGTATCGCCGGTGTTGGAGGGTGCGAGCGGCACGACTTCGCCAACGGAGACAAGCATCGCCGCGTCACGCGCCTCGACTCGGTAAAGCGGCAACGGGCGCGGGTTCCCCCGCAAACTGCGCGGCGTCGCGTAGCGGCAGCTTCGAGCTGCGCCGATGGCGACCACATCCCTTCCCGCCGCCTTGAGGAGTTGCGCAATGCGCGGCTGGCTCAAGCGGAGTGCGTGTTGTAATTCGCGGCTCGTGCAAATGCCGTTTCGAAGCGCAGCGAGAAGCGTCTGGACGGAGAGATTCGTTTTCATTTTTTAATGAATTTAGTAATAGATATTTTTTCTCCATCAAGTAAAATATCAATATATTACAATAAATAATGATTAGATAATTGATAGATATAAACCTTCAGATGAGGAAACACGCAGGAAATAGGGACGGATGTCGTGTGGTGCGCAGCGGCCCGGTGTAGCACGGGTTTTCAACCTGTGCTACGGCTGCGCTGCCCGACACTGTTAAAAGATTGTAAGCAGGCTCTAAGAGCGCTCACCAAGTCAATTTGATGAACTTGCTCTCCAGTGGCTCAAAAACGATTTCGTCCCCGTCCGACAAGGCCTTGCCCAAAAGATCACAAACCGTGCTCTTGAACGCGACCTTCGAGGCCGACGAACTCACGCCCCAGACCGCTTTCTTTCCAGCGATTTCCCTCAATTGCAAAAGCACAGCGCGTTCGCCTTCCACGGGTGCCATGTTCACCAACAATAAATTTTCCGGTTTAATCTGCAAAAACGACGCCGGTTGCGCCAAAGGCACCGACTTGCCCGTGCCCGGCAATACGCGAGTCAAAAACGGAATCCGCGTCTCCCAACCAAAGCGCGTGGCATAGGCCAACGAATTGTCCGGCGTGGAATTAAGCTGATACGTCCACTGAAACTCTCCCATCTGGTCGGCATT
>JAITXH010000001.1 GCA_031284845.1 Puniceicoccales bacterium
CGCGTTGGGGGCGGTTGCCGCGGAAGGAGGCCCAAGGGGTGGGTTTGCTGCTGATTTTTCCCTCGGCAAATACCGCTTCGTCCACGGTGATGACGAGTTGCCCGGAATCGTAGGCCACGGTGGTTTGCACGTCTGAAAACGGCAATTTCCATGCGGTGAGCGGGCCGTGGGCATTGACTTGGACGACGACTTGCTCGCGGTTGGGCGTGGGGCTGGCGACATCGTGGTAATAGCCGGTGGCGGAGGCCTGAATGGGTGCCGAGGCGAGAACCGGAGCGAGGTATCGCGGGAGGCCGCGCCCGGCCAGTGCCGCGGCGACATCTTTGGGCAACAGGCCGTCGAAATGGAAACGCACGCTCTGCCGGATGTGTTCGGGCAGGGGCGTGTAGTGAAATTGCAGAGAGCCGCCGGCCTCCATGCCTGGTTTGTGCCGCACGCGCATATCGAAGAGGTTGAGGGATTGCGGCAGCTCTACGATGCGCAGCTCGGCATGTTCAAAGTCGGCACCGCGGAAGCGGAGTTTATCGGCAGTGGCGGCGCAAAAAATAAACTCATCCCGCCGCCCTTTCCGTTGCCCGCGCACTTCGATGTCGGCACGCGGGAGCACCACGGGGTCCAGCTCGAAGGCGTCCCATATCTTTGTCCGCCACCATGGGCCGAAAAATGGGTTTAAGAAGCGTGGATGCGTGTTGCCGTAAAGAAGGATGCGATAGGGGATGTTGGCGGTGAATCCGATGCTGAAATCGCCTTGCGCACGGTAGTCTTGCGTGCGCACATCGGCGCGTTTCACTTCCACGCCTTCCGGGGTGAAGCGTGCGTGCCCGGAGGCGCTGAGCGCTTTGATTTCGCAGAATTGTGCTGCGCCGGTGTCGAAGGTGAAGTCGGCTTCGGCAAACTTGCCTCCGGGGGCGAAGTGCACTTTGCCGTCAAGAGCGAGGCGCTGATGGACGGCGAGGATGCCGGGGAGCTTTTTAAAGAGCGGGGCAATCTTGGGGTGTGCGAGATAGACGGAGGGCGTGAGCTGTGCGGTGAATGACGCCGAGGCGGATTGTGCAGCGAGGTCGGCAATTGCGGAAATCGAGACAAAGTCGCTTTCACGCATAACTACTGCGTTAATTTCCGTCGGGGACGATCTGCGCACCGTGCCGCTCAGGAGGTCCACCTGTTCGCCGTTCACTTCGATGGCGGTGGCGGTGAAGCGGGTTGTCTCGGGAAGTTCCAGAGCGGGGCCGCAGCTTCCTGTGGCACGCAACCGCTCTGCCTTGACGGACAGGTTGCGGGCGGGGTCGGCCCAAGTGGTATCGCGGGTGTCGAGCACGAGCAATCCTTCGGGTTGGATGGCGGTGCCGTCGAGGCGGGCTGCAGCAAAAAGCCGGGTCTGGCCGCTCTTGATGCCGCCGGGCAGGGTGAGTGCTCCGGTGCGCACGAATGCGGTAAGTGCAGCGGTGCCTGCCTCGCCGCCGCGCACGGTGGCGTCCACCGAGAAGAGGCCGAAGGCTTCCAAGTCGAGGCGTGTGCGCAGCATTTTCCCCGCTACGGTGTCAATGGTTTGCCAGGTGGCGGCGTTCAGCAGTGTGGTTGTTTTGCCCTTGGCGGTGGGAAGCAACAAGGCTCCTGTTTCGTCAAAAATCTTGCGTGGGCTGTAATCGCCGTGGAGCACCACGGGCATGTCGCCAAAACGCCCTTGCAAGGTGTGTATGCGTAGATGCCCTTTGTCTTGTGTAAGTGCGATGCGGACATCGCGCCAGACGGCTCTGCGAAACCCGCCGGGGGCGGTGCTTTCCGGGCAGTAGAAGGTGGCACCGTCGAGGAAGAAGTCTGTGGGGATGATTTTCCCGTGGGTCAATCCCGGCATGCGCACGGTGATGCTGGCGTGGCGTGCGGTGAAAGCCGGGTTTGGCGCGCCGGGGGCACGTATTTCGATGCCATTGATTTCCAGTATCCCGGAGGACTGGAAGCGGATGTTTTGAATGGTGCAGAAGATGCCTGTCCTTTCGATCTGGCGGCAGATAAATGCGGCGGCACGTCCGGAGACTGTGATTTGTTCATCCTTGCGCAGCCACCACCAAAATGTGATTTGGGCTACGAGTGCCACAAGGAGGCCGAATATGCACAGCTCCCCGAAGCGCCGCAGGAGCGTCCCTATGAGTGCGGGCAGTTCGTCTTTTGCGGGCGCACGCATGGCACCTTTGAAGACGAGAAGGCGCATCAAGACGAAGCTGGATAACGGCATCACGGCCACTTGCACCACGAATGTCTGCAGGTAGTGCCATTGCAGGGAGTCGCCCACATACATTAAGCCGTAGGAGATGGCTACGCCTACCAGAGAGGTGGTGAAAAACAGGATGTAGCGCTTCCGGCTGAGTGTTGCACCAAAACTCCATTTGCTGTTGACGTAATAGGAGAAGAGATTTGCCACAAAGAACCCGAGCGCGTTGGACAGCGGCTTGGGATATGCCAGAATCTCAACGAGGGAAACGAGCACGCTGAAGTGGATGAGCGTATTGGTGGCTCCTACGATAGCGTATCGGATGAATGATGCGGTGATGGCAAAGATCTTTCCCATTTAACCCGCACGTTTCATGGGAATTCGTCCGGCTTTGTCCAATCTTTTGGCCTTTACGGATGCGCTTCGCTTAGCTCCTCCAGAGGAAAAAGTTTCCGTGTTCCCGCTCAAAATAGCGAACAATCTCAAAATGCGAATTCGGGGTGGCCGCCGATGCCGCCGGAAACGGAGGCGAGTATGGCGCGCAGAAACAAGGGGCGGTGCTCCGGGCAGGCACCGTGCTTGCGGATGGCCTCGATGTGCATCGGGGTGGCATAGCCTTTGTGGATGGCAAAGCCGTATTGCGGGTAGAGCTTGTCCATCTCGGCCATTAATTTGTCCCGGCGCACTTTGGCGAGGATGGAGGCCAGTGCGATGGCGAGGCTTTTGCCGTCGCCGCCTACGATGGCGGTGTGCTGCCATGCGAAAGGCTTGAGCGGGCGTCCATCAACGAGCACACGCGGCCAGAGTGTTTCATCTATGTGAAAGAGGGGCGTGTCTCCGCCGGATGCCGCAGCGAGAAACGGGCACGGCTTGCAGGCGTCAACGGTGGTTTTTGCGAGCATTTGCAGGCACCTGTGCATGGCGAGCCGCGTTGCGCCGAGGATGTTGTAGGCTCCGATTTCGAGCACGCTGGCTGTGGCTTGCGCACTGCGGAGGGCGCCGGTACTCTCCCATTCGCACAGGGCGAGGTACATTTCCTCACGCGCTGCGGGCGACATTTTTTTGGAATCATTGGCGGCGCGTGCGAGCGCGAGCCGTGCGCGGCTTGTGAAAAACGTGTGATCGAGCCAGACTGCTCCCGCGCTTACCGGCCCGGCAAGGCATCCGCGCCCGGCTTCGTCTATGCCTACGAGACTTGGATATTGGGCAAGCTGTCGGCGGTCATGGCGAAGGAGCCGGGACATTTTTTAGAACAGGAAGGGGCGGCATCAGCTTTGATTTTCGCCGCCGCCGTGGATTTCATCCAGTTCCCAGCCTTGAGTGCGGACGAGCGCTTCGGCCTTCTTCCATTTCAGATCTTGCGTTTCCGGGCCTTTGCGGATGCGGACGATGTCGTTGCGGCCAATCTTCGGGTATTCGCGGCGGATGGTGATGCCGGGGACGGGCTTGGCCGCTTCTTCTTCGGCGGCTTTTGCTTCTGCGCGCACGGCTTCCGCTTGCGTGGCGGGGGCGTCTTCAGGTCCGGTGGTCACGATCTGGCGCTGGATGCGCTGGAGGAGGGCCTGGAAGGCGTCCATGCTCGTGGCGGAGCGGAAGAGGCCGGTGCAGATATCGCTGCGCACGCGGGCCATCATGCTTTCAAAATAATTGTAGGCTTCGTTTTTGTATTCGTTGAGGGGGTCTTTTTGGGCGTAACCGCGGAGGCTGACGCTTCGGCGGAGTTCTTCCATCTCGGTGAGGTGATCCTGCCAGTTGCGGTCTATGCCCCGGATGATGATGTAGCGCTCCATGCTGATGAGGTCTTCGGGACCTTCGAATTCTTCCCGCTCTTTGTAGATCTTTTCAATTTTGCCGACGATTTTTTTGCGGATGGATTCGGCATCAAGGCCTTTGAGTTCGCTCGGCTCCTGGCGGACAGGGAAGGTGCTGCGAACCCAGTCGCAGAGGCCTTCCAGTTCGGCGGTTTCGGAGAGGGCACTTTCGTCGTGGAAGAGGGGTTCGAGGCGGGTGGCCACCTCGTCGGCGATGAAGCCGAAGAGGAGTGTGCGGGGGACGGGGTCGTGGAGGGCCTGATTGCGCAGCCCGTAGATGATTTCGCGCTGGCGGTTGAGGACGTCGTCGTACTGGAGAAGGCGCTTGCGGATAGTGTAGTTTTGGCCTTCGACGCGTTTTTGTGCGGTGCCGATGCTGCGGTTGAGGAGGGGATGCTCGAGGGGTTCGCCTTCCTTGAAGGACTTCTCGAGGAGGCGGGATATGGGGCCGGCGTTGGCAAAAAGGCGCATGAGGTCGTCTTCGAGTGAGACGAGGAACTTGGAGCGCCCGGGGTCGCCCTGACGGGAGCAGCGCCCGCGGAGCTGGCGGTCCACGCGGCGGGACTCGTGGCGCTCGGTGCCAAGGACGTAGAGACCGCCGAGATCTTTGACGCCTTCGCCGAGGCGGATGTCGGTGCCGCGCCCGGCCATATTGGTGGCGATGGTGACAGCGCCTCTTTGCCCGGCTGCGGTGACGATGTCGGCCTCGATTTGGTGGTTCTTGGCGTTGAGGACCTGATGCGGGATGCCGGTGCGTTTCAACATGCGGCTTAGGGTCTCTGAGGCGTCCACGCTGGCGGTGCCGACGAGGACGGGCTGGCCCAGTTCGTGGGCCTGCTTGATCTCGTCCATGGCGTGGTTGTATTTTTCGCGGCGGGTCTTGAAGATGATGTCGTTTTCGTCAATGCGGATGCAGGGCTGGTTGGTGGGGATGGCGACGACGCCGAGGCGGTAGATTTCGTTGAACTCGCCTGCTTCGGTCTCGGCGGTGCCTGTCATGCCGGCGAGCCTCTCGTAGAGGCGGAAGTAGTTCTGGATGGTAATCGTGGCGTAGGTCTTAGTTTCTTTCTCGATTTTGACGCCTTCTTTGGCTTCGACTGCCTGATGGAGGCCATCGCTCCAGCGACGTCCGGGCATGATGCGCCCTGTGTTTTCGTCCACAATCATGACTTTGTCTTCCTGGACGACGTAGTGGATGTCCCGTTCGAAGAGGGCATAGGCGCGGACGAGCGTGGAAATGGTATGGATCTCTTCGGAGACTTTGATGAAGAATGCTTCGGCTTCCTGCTTTTTCTCAGCTTTTTGCTCAGGGGTGAGGGCGGTGTCTTTTTCGATTTCGACGAAGAAGAGCGGGAGGTCGGGGAGGACGAAGGCGTCGGGGTTGTCGGGGCGGAGGGTGTCGCGCCCGAGTTGGGTGAGGTCGGCTTCGTGCTGTTTTTCGTTGATGGCGTAGTAGAGTTGTTCTTTGAGGCGGTAGCGTTTTTCTTTGTTGAAGTCGGCATGCATTTCGGCGTCGAACTTATCCAGCATTTTGCGCCATGTGCCGTTTTCTATCATTTTGAGGAGTTGCTTATTGCGCGGCATGCCGATCTGGGTCTGGAGCATCTTCTGGAGGGCTGCGTCGGTGTCGCCGTTTTCTTTTTCAAGTTCTTCGCGGGCTTCGCTGATGAGGCGCGTGCAGAGGCGGGCTTGTTTGGCGACGAGATCCTGAATGAGGGGTTTGAACTCGGCGAAGGGGGCTTCGCGTTCTTCCTGGACCGGGCCGGAAATGATGAGTGGCGTGCGTGCTTCGTCTATGAGGATGGAGTCTATTTCGTCCACGATACAGTAGTAGTGCTCTTTCTGGACTTGCTCGTCGGCAGAGGAGGCCATGCCGTTGTCGCGGAGGTAATCGAATCCGAACTCGGAGGCGGTGCCGTAGGTGATGTTGGACCCGTAGGCGATTTTGCGCTCATCTGGCCCCATGTAGTTCTGGATACAGCCGACGGTGAGGCCGAGAAACTTGAAGAGGTAGCCCATCCACTCGGCGTCGCGGCGGGCGAGGTAATCGTTGACGGTGACGATGTGACAGTTGCGCCCGCTGAGGGCGTTGAGGTAGAGCGGGAGCGTGGCGACGAGGGTTTTGCCTTCGCCGGTGGCCATCTCCGCGATGTAGCGCTGGTGGAGGGCGATGCCGCCGATGAGCTGGACGTCATAGTGTATCATTTCCCACGTCATCGTGTGCTCGCAGACGACATGGGTGGTGCCGTTGAGGCGGCGGGCGGCGTTTTTGACGACGGCGAAGGCTTCGGGGAGGAGCTTGCCGAGAGTTTCGCCTTTTTTGTGGCGCGCCATGAACTCAGCAGTCTTGGCCTGAAGCTGCTCATCAGTGAGACTCTGGTATTTTTTTTCCAGAATGTTGATTGTTCTAACAATGGGCTGGCACTGCTTTACAAAGCGGCGGTGATGCCGCCCGACGAAAAACTTGAGAAACGAAAACATAAAGTGGCGCGAAAGTCGTTGAAAAAGGGATGACAAAACGCCGCAAGAGGGGCGGCGGGGCAAGAGTGAAATGCGTGTTAATTCCCCGTAGCGCGTTGGCGCACGGCTTCAAACAGGCAAATTGCCCCTGCCATGCCGACATTGAGCGAATCGGAAAGCCCGGCTTGCGGGATGCTGACGGGCGTGGCGGGAGCGTTGCCGCCGCCCAGCCAGAATGGCGTCAGGCCGTCTTTTTCGCTGCCCAGCAGGATGGCGGATGCGCCCCGGAAGTCGGCTTCCCAGTATCGTGCCGGGGCATCGGGCGTGGTTGCGAATACGGCGATGCCGCGTGCGGCGAGGAATGCCGCCGTCTCCGCCGCGCCGGCTGCGGCGCACGGCATGGAAAAGACGGCTCCTTGCGAGGCACGCACTACGCCGGGGTTGAAGATGTCGGTCACCGGGTCGCAGCAGATCAATGCTGCGCATCCTGCCGAGTCTGCCGTGCGGAAGAGTGCGCCGAGGTTGCCCGGTTTCTCCACGCGCTCGACTACGAGCAGGAGCGGATTTTCAGGCAAGGCGAGGAGCTCCAGTGCGAGCGGCCAGGCTTTGGCCACTCCCAGCAGCCCATCTGCGCCCTCGCGTCCGCTCACTTTCTCAAAGGCACCCGTGCCCAGTTCGCACAGCGCTGCGCCGTGTTGCGCCGCGGTGTCCAGCAACGCTGCCGAGTTTGGATTTTTGAAAAGTACCGGGCAAAAATAAATCTCCGTGAGGTGCGCATTTGCGGCCAGAGCACGGGATAATTCGCGGAACCCTTCTACGGGGAACAGCCCGCGTTCGCGCCGCGTGGCGTGGTCGCGCAAGCGGGCCAACGCCTGCACGCGTGGATTTTGACGGCTGTTGATGACAGTGCTGTCGCTCATTATCGCGCCCGTTTCATGAGAATCCGGCCAGTATTGTCCAATCTTTTGGATGCGGGGATGCGTGGGTATGCCTGTTAATGCGGAACTTTGTTTTTCGGCGTTGACATGCCGCGCCTTGCCGCCATCCACCAATGACGAAAAACCGCATAACGCATGGCAAATATAAAGTCCGCCCAAAAAAACATCCGCAAGACCGCACGCCGCACTGAGGCCAATAAGGCTATCAGGAGCCGTCTTAAAACACTTTCTAAAAATGCAACCGCCGCCCTGAAAAGCGGGGATGCTGCAAAGACGTCTGCTGCCGTGTCCGTCACGGCTTCCGCTTTTGATAAAGCCGTCAAGAGTGGAGTCATCCACAAGAACAAGGCCAGCCGTTTGAAATCCAAATTGGCTAAGGCTGTCACCAAGACAGTAAAAAAGTAATCCTTTTTCTCCAGGGACCGACTCGTCTATTTTTCGGAAGAGACGAGGCGTTTTCTGTGAAACAGGCGAGTTAACTTTCCCCTCTCCGATGCCGTTTGTTCTTTTCGGCATCGGTTTTTTTTAGTCATCCACCGTGCATTCTTCTGAAAAAAAACGATTTGCCGGTTTCCCGCCGCCGTTGCTTGGGCCTGTGCCGTTGCGCCTCAGAGTGCTGCACGCAAGAGACGGCCATGCGGTGCTCGAAAAACCTGCCGGTGTGCCTTGGGAGCGCTCCGCCCTCGACGCTCCATCTGGAGTGGTCGAGGCTTTGCGTGAGCAACTCGACGCCGGCAAACCGGAACTGCTCGCGCTCGGGCTGTGCCGCCCGGCTTCAGTCTGGCCGCTCGAAACGGAACTCGCGGGGCCGGGCTTGCTCGCCTCTTCCGGAGAGGCGCTCGCTCGCTGGCGCAATGCGTTTGGCTCAGAGCAACTCAGGTTTTATTTCGAGTTTCTGGCTGCGGATGCCGGGCTTGACGATTCTTTCGAGTGTTCGCTTCCCGTCGCGCAGCATGTCGGCAAGCCCGTTGCGCTTGTCTCGCGCAACACGGGGAAGAAGAGCATGACTTTTTTCCGGCGCGTCCAGCGTGCCGGGGACTGGAGTTGGTGGGAGGCCGTAAGTACCTATCCGCGTTACCATCAGGTGCGCTTGCATGCGGCGGAAAGCGGCCTGCGCATCGTCGGCGAGTCGTTATACGCCGATGGCGGAGTGCTCACTCTGGCCGGGCTGTTGCCCCGGCACCGCCTCAATAAGGGAGATGATCGCCCGTTGCACGATGGCATTTGTCTGCGCTTGGCGTCGGTGGATTGCACTGGCGCGGGAGTGGACGGATGGACAACTCTTACCGCATCGGAACCGGAAAAGTGGACGGCGTTGCGCAAGCGGCAGGCGGCGCAATGCGGACGTCAGGCATAAAAAAGCTCAAGGTAGTGCCCGAATACGTATTGTTTGTAGCGTTGGTTTCCC
>JAITXH010000022.1 GCA_031284845.1 Puniceicoccales bacterium
TGTGTGGAGCAATCCCGCGAATCGCTCAAAGACGACCAGCAACTTTGGGAGGCGATGGCCGACGGCGAGGAGATGCTTCAACTGGGCAAGTTGCGGGTGAGTGCGCGGAATTACGCGGCGCGTTTTGGTTTTACCGGGGCCGACCAGCAGAAGAAAGTCGGCCTGCTGTCCGGCGGGGAGCGCAACCGCGTTCATCTGGCGCGCATGTTGAAGACCGGAGCGAACGTCCTTTTGTTAGACGAACCGACCAATGATCTCGATGTGAACACCATTCGAGCTTTGGAGGATGCCTTGCAGGACTTCGCGGGTTGCGCGGTGATTATTTCGCATGATCGGTGGTTTCTGGATCGTGTGGCGACGCACATTTTGGCCTTTGAGGGGGACAGTGCTGTGGTTTGGCATGAGGGCAATTATCAGAGTTACGAGGAAGACCGCCGTCGCCGCATCGGTGCCGCCGCCTCCCACCCGCACCGGATCAAATACCGCCGACTGACGCGGTGAAGAGGGGCGAGAGGGAGGTGGGCATTTCCCACTTGCCCACAAGTGATTTCTTCCCCAGTCTTCGGCCATGAATACCAGCATTTTGAAGGATACCCGGTTTACGCTCGTCTCCGAGTTTGCCAAACCTGACAGCAAAAAACGTCTCTCTCTTGGAGCCGCATTGACCAGTTCCGACCGGACTTCGTCGGCATTCAATGTCTATTGCAATACGTTGGGGCAAATCATCCTCGACCCCGTGCAGGCGATTCCCGAATCCGAAGCATGGTTGTTCGCTAACAAAGAGGCACTCGAGGCTGTGCGTGTAGGACTGACGCAATCGGCCAATGGCGAGACGCACGATTTAGGGTCGTTTGCTGAAATCCAATAAACTTCCATGTTCCGGCAGTTGAGATTCACTACGCTCGCCAAAGAGCAACTTGAGGCTCTGCGCGGCAACGCGAGGTTCGCAAGCCTTTACAAGCAAATTTGTAAAGCGCTGGGTTATCTTGAAGTCAACCCCGCCCATCCCGGCCTTAGCACGCACAAGTTTTTTTCCCTCCGGGGAGTCAATGGCGAAGAGGTTTTTGAGGCTTATGCTCAAAATAATACGCCGGGGGCATACCGTATCTTTTGGCATTATGGTCCGGACGAATCTACCGGGCAGCAGCGCATCTCCATTATTACGATCATCGCCATTACGCCGCACCCTTGACCGCGAACTGGAGGCAGCGTTACGGGCAACTACACAGAAAGCATTCTTACTTGGGAATTCTTTTTAAGGTTCAGCGAGCCCTCAAAACCACTCCACAAACTTTTCTCGGACTCTGGTGAGGATGAGACGCTCATTTTGAGTGGACGGCTGTATATTCGCGGCAATGTCTCACACTCCGGCCTGTGCCCCGATTCCACCCCGCCGCCGCCTGCCTGTGCTTACCCTGCCTGTGCCCAAAAATATTTTCTAATAAAATCCTCTTTCGTGCGTTATCTTCCCGTGTTGCAAACAATGGCATCAACAGGGCAACTTGTCTTCATGACTTTGGAAAATGACCACAAACCTGAATCAGGCACCTCTTCTGCCGGGTTTGTGGAAGCATTGGTGCGTGACTATCAAAACGCACTGTTCGGCTATGCACGCAGCCTCGTGCGCGATGAGGCTGCCGCGCAGGACATCGTGCAAGACACCTTTTTACGGCTTCTGCAAAAACCGCCTGCACCGGATAATGCCCGCGCCTGGCTCTTCCGCGTATGCCGTTCCCGCGCCATAGACTGGTGGCGGCGACGCCACGCCATCCCTATTCTGGAAAATGAAGGCACCACCGATTTTTTCGAGCGTCAGCCCGACGAAGCCAACACTCCCGACACAGCAATGCTCCACACCGAAGCCATCGGCGTGCTCTCTCAGCAACTCGCCACACTCAGTCCGCGACAACGCGAACTCGTCCGCCTCAAATTTCAGGCCGGACTCTCCTACAAAGAAATCGCCGACACCACAGGGCTCACCGTGACCAATGTCGGATTCATCTTGCACTCCACGCTCGCCACACTCCGGCAACGCATGGAAACCGCGCTCTCCGGCGCATCCACCACACCCGCACCGGGCAACAACTAACATACTTACTACAATGAACGATACATCTCTCCCCACGCCCTGCCCCGCACCCGACGACCCGCGCCTGACTGCGCTTGCGCTCGGCGAAATCACCGACCCGGCTGAAGCACGCGCACTGCGCGAAGCCATCGGCGCCGACCCGGCGAGCCAACGCGAGTTCGACGCGATACGCGCCCTCGCGACAGCCCTGCAAACCGAGTTTCGCGCCGAAGCACAACCTGCTCGCCCGGCAGCCTCCAACTCGCTTCCATTCGCCGATGCGCAAAAGGCACGGCCCGCCCGCCGACGTGCAGACACCGCGCCTGAAGAACCCGCGCACCGCCGCCGCCATGGCTCCGCACGAAGCAGCGGATTCGGCCCACGCCTGACGCCCCGCGCTTCCCTGCCCGAAAAAATCATCCGTTTCACCATCCTCGGCGGACTCGGCATAGGCGCCGCAGCCACCTTGATATTCTCCTCAAGACTAGCGGACACTGCGGTAAACAAGACGGAAGAAACCACCGTGGCAACCGCCCCCGAATACTGGGTGAAATTGCGCCCGAAAAAACCCGCCGCCATTTTGCCCGAAGGACACCCCATCCCGGCTCCCGCAGCCGGTGCCCTGCCCGTTTCCAAAGAGAACGGGCTTGCCGAGCTTGTCGCCACGTTGCCCGTGCGCATCCCCGGATCGAGGGAAAACATCTTTATGCCCGCAAGAGGCCGCGCCGCATCATTATGCCTGACCAGTGCCGGGAAAAACTACGCCCGCCGCCTGCAAAGCAGCCTTATCAAAGGCACTCTCCCGCCACGCCGCCTCATGCGTATTGACGGGCTTGTGAATGCCTTTTTGTCAGACACCCGCTCTGCCACGGAGCATGGAGTGCAGCTCGTCGCCGAGGCCGTCCCTGCACCATGGGCTTCCGGGCACTGGCTCGTGCGCGCCACCGTGCGCGCCGGAGAGATTGGCGGTTCCATCGTCGGCACCGGTGCCCATGCCACGGTGGCCTTCTCCCCGGAGCAAGTGGACTCCTGGCGCATGTTGGGCTGTGAAGACGGCGATACCAATGCTGCCACGCTGGAAGTCCCGGGCGTGATGCGCGGCGGCGAATCGCTGACGACACTTTTTGAATTAGTGCCTGCTGCCGACGCACGCGAAGGCGAAGCCATCGGCATGGTGCGAATCACTTACCGCACCCCGGAGGGTCAGGTGATGACATTGCTCAAAAAAGTCGCATGGCCTGCACCGGGTGGCTTGGAAACGGCGCTTGAGGACACACGTTTTGCCGCCGCAGTGGCATCCTTCGGGCTGGCGATGCGCCAATCCCAATATCGTGGAGCCGCCACGCTTGGCATGGCAGGACGGCTGGCTGAATCTGCAAAAGAGCATCCCAACAAAAAATGGTTTGATGCCATGGTGCGTGATGCAGCACCGCTAGTCGGGAATTGAAAAATGAATGCGATGGCGCAAGCCATTCACCTTTTTCTCATTTTCTTCTTTCTTCTCTTCCCGTGCTTTCCACCGTCAAACTCTGCGGCGTCACCCGCACAACGGATGCCCTCGACGCTCTCGCTCAAGGTGTCGCCTACATCGGCGTCAACCGCTGGCCGCAATCCCCCCGGTTCGTCAGCGATGCCAATTTGAAGGCTCTCCTCGACGTCATCCCCGCCGGGCGCCGCGTATTCGTGGATGTCGAGCCGGACACCGGAAAACTCAAAAATGCCATAGACGCGGGATTTGATTTTTTCCAAATACACTTCGCCTCCGACTCCCCTGACGCCCGCGCCCGCGCCGCCGCATGGGAAGCACAAACGGGCAAACACCGCTTGTGGCTTGCCCCGCGTGTCGCCCCGCACACCCCATGGCCACGCTGGGTGTTCGAGCACGCCGACACCCTGCTTTGCGATGGCTTCCATGCCGGCAAATTCGGCGGCACAGGACTTGCCGCAGACTGGTCTCTCTTCGCTTCGCTCAAAAATGAACGCCCGGACAAACGTTGGATACTCGCCGGTGGCCTTAGCCCGACAACGCTCGCCGAAGCCGCGCACAGCGGTGCGGATTTTTTCGACCTCAACAGCGGCGTCGAAGATGCCCCTGGTGTAAAAAACGCAGAAAAGTTGGCACAGGCCCTTGCCGCTTTGCTTAATTTTGAGCAAAACAGATAAAGATACCTTAAAATGCAAAAAAACGAACAAAACATTTCCGCTTTTCCCATTGCAGAGACTTTGGCCCGTGGCTTGCTAGACGGGAATCGTTAATCAAACTGACTGTGTCCCTTCAGTAAAAACAACAAAAGACATCAACCACAACCAACATGAAATTCATCATCGCCGTCATCAAACCCTTCAAACTGGAAGAAGTCAAAGCCGCCCTTGCTGACATAGGCATCGAAGGCATGACAGTAACCGAAGTAAAAGGCTTTGGCCGACAAAAAGGTCACACCGAGATTTACCGTGGAAGCGAATACACCGTGGACTTTCTTCCGAAAGTAAAAATCGAAATCGCTGTGGACGACGCCTTGGTTGAGAAGGTCGTTGACGCCATCACCGTCGCAGCCCGCACCGGAAAAATTGGAGACGGCAAGCTCTTTGTCCTGCCGCTCGGTTCCGTCGTGCGCATCCGCACCGGCGAGCGCGACAGCGAAGCTCTCTAAGGTACCACCGCCCCTCCCTGCCAAAAAAACGCGATTCCGCCACGGAACCGCGTTTTTTGTATTCTGCTTCCCCCTCCTCCGCGCATCACGAAACCCTTCAACCCTTGAAATATGCGGGATAAAGGGTTTGCAAAAAGCCGCCCTCTTGGAGAAACAGAGCGGCGCATTTATGAACACCGCCATACAAATCGCCCAGCAATTCTCCACCGAGGGACGCCTGATATCCGTCGAACGTTTCGGCGCAGGAAACGTCAATGATACCTACCTCGCCATAACGCGCACCACCTTTTCCGAAAGTCGTTTCGTGCTCCAACGCATTCGCAAGGCCGTCTTCCCCGAACCGGTGCTCCTCATGCAAAACCTGCGCATAGTCACCGACCACTGCCACAAAAAGCTGGAAGCCGAGTCCGCCTCCGCCGATCGCGTATGGCAGTTGCCTAAAATCATCCCTGCCCACTCCGGAGCCGATTATCTCACTGACGATGCCGGCGACCTCTGGCGTGCGCTTTCCTACATAGCAGGGGCGACCTGCTACGAAAAAGTGCGCGACCTCGCCCACGCCCGCGAAGCTGGCCACGTACTCGGCCACTTCCAGCGCCTCATAAGCGACATCCCCGCATCCCGCCTGCATTATGCACTGCCCGGTTTTCACGTCGCCCCAGGTTACCTCGCCAAACTGGATGCCACCCTCGCCACAAGCGATGGCCGCGCCCGGCTGGAAGCCAGCACCGAAGCACGCCAGAGCCTGGACTTCATCCGCGCCCGCCACGACCTGTGTTTCAGCCTGCAAAACGCACTCCAAGCCGGCACACTCATCTCCCGCCCCACGCACGGCGACCCCAAGATCGGCAACATCATGACCGATGACATCACCGGCAAAGGCACCTGTATCCTCGACCTCGACACCGTGCAGCCCGGACTCATCCACTACGATCTAGGCGACTGCATGCGCTCCTGTTGCAATCCCGCCGGAGAAGACGCCGACGACCTCGACAGCGTGAACTTCGACCTCGACCTCTTTGACGCCATTTACAGTGGCTACATAGCCGACGCAAAAGAGTTCATCTCCGACGCCGACCGCGCCCGGTTCTTCGACGCCATCCACCTGCTCCCGCTGGAGCTGGGCATCCGGTTCTTCGCAGACCACCTCGCCGGAGACGTCTATTTCAAAACGCGCTACCCCGGGCACAACCTCAAGCGCGCCCTCGTCCAGCTTCGCCTCGCCCAGAGCATTGAGAGCCGCGAATCGCAAATCCGCAAAGCGCTGGACGCCGCCCTCTGAGGCCAAGCCCCATGCTCCTCCTTGCCGCCACACCAGCCATCCCCGGCAGCCGCACCGTATTAGGCATATTCCTGCTGGTATTGCTGGGGACCATGACCGCGGGGACGCGGCACGGCTACTGGAGCGGGCCACTGCGCCAACTCGCCCCCACCGTGGCACTGCTCATCGCATGTTTCATCGCTTGGCTCTCAGGGCCGGAATTCGGCCACTGGGCACTGAAAAGCTCATTCATCCCATGGCTCATGCGCGGACTATGCGGCATATGCCTCCTCGGTGCCATCGTCTGGCTAATCACCTACTCCGTGCTCTGGCGCCTGGGCCGCAGCCGCTTCCCAAGCAGAATCGGCGAAGTTGAAAATCCCGTGCTCGGCGCGATCGTCGGCTGCTGGACATCCATACTCTGGACCTCTGTCGCCTTCCTCTTCGTCGCAGCCATCGGAGCCACTGCCCAATTCTGCCTCGACAACGGCGTCACCGCAAAGAGCGGCTTTGCACACCGCATGCTCCGCCACGCAGTCGTAGCAAAAAACTCACTCGCCCTCATCAACGGGGCCCAATGGCTGGAAACATGGAATCCCCTGCCCCAGCATACACGGCGCATGTTGGAGAAAGGCCTGCGCGTCATCAACACCCCCGGCGCACTCATCCGCCTGCAACGCCTCCAACCCGTCCGCGCCATCGCCACCGACCCCGCCTTTTATCCCCTGATACAAGACCCGGAAATCCGCGAAATCGTCTTCAAACGCGACATCGAACGCCTCGTCGCCCACCCCGCAGTATTGCGCCTGCTCGCTGACGACAATTTCCAGCGCAAGCTCGCTGAAACCGACTTGGAGCACCTCTTTGACGACACCTTGGAATCTTACCGCAAAGACCCCGGTCAGGAACTCCCTCAGAAAAATTGATTTTTATTCAAATTTCCCTTGGCATCATCCATTTTTCCACCTAGCCTCGTCACCCTTTTAATCTTTTCCAACACAAATGAAAATGCAATTATACCCTTGCTTGATCGCGGCAGCCCTTTTGGCAGCAGGCTCCATGCAAGCCCAAACGCGCCCAACAACCGCTCCCGCACCGGCACCTGCCAGCAGTGCTGCCGCCACCGCCGATGAACCCGAATTCATCGAGTTAAACGGCCAAAGATATGCCTTGATATCCAGCATCAAGACTATTGCCGCCAACAAAGAATTTCAGGACAACATCAACATTGTCCAACAACAGCGCAATATCCTCATAGACTTCCACCGTCGCAAGGAAGCTGCCTTTACCACCCCGGAAAAAGAAGCACTCCAACAGCGCATTGATGAAATGCTCAAAAAACTGGATGAGAATAATGCCACGATGGCCAAAGTCTATGGCTTTTCCCTCCTGCGCAATTACCTCCTCCAAATCATCAAATCCCGAGTCCTCCTCCAGCTCACCGACTCCGAATACAACCAGCTCACCGAAGCCGAACGCAACGCCCCCGACGCAATCAGCACCCGGACCATTAAAGACAAAGACGGCAAAGATGTGACAATCCGCCTCAAATACGTCGCCACCATCAGTGGCATCGCAGAGAACGACATCTTCCGGCAAGAACTCAAACTCATCAACGATCACCGCCAAAACATCAACCAACTCAAGCAGGCGTTGACGCAGATCCGCAATGAAGGAGACAAAAAGAAACTGGATGACGCGATCAAAAAAGGCACCGAAGAACTCCAGAAAGTCAGCGATGAATTGTTGAAAAAATACCGCTTCAATCTCCAGCGCGACTACGCCATAGATGTCGAAGAATCCCGCCTCTACACCGCCGTCACCGAAGAAGAAATCAAGAAGGCTGCAGAAGCCAAAGCCAATCCTAGCGCCGCTCCGGCAGCAGCCACACCGGCCCCTGCGCCCGCTGCCACCGCACCGGCACCCGCCGCCAAACCCGCAGGCGGCAGCACCTGGCCCTCCAGGCGCTAAACCAAAACGCAACCATTTTTTCCCAATCCAAAACATAAACAAATACCATGTCCTCACCCACACCCGCTCCGGAAATCATTGAGCAAAACGGGCAAAAGCTCGCACTCGTAGCGACTATCAAAACAGTCGCCGCGAACCGCGAGTTTCAAAACAACGTCAACGTCGTCCAGCAACAACGCAACGACGCCGTTGACCTGAAAAAACGCCTCGATCAGGCACTAACCGCTGGCGAAAAGGACGCCCTGCAAAAGCGCCTCGACGAAATCCTGAAAAGCCTCGATAGCAATAATGCCATCATGGTCAAAACCTATGGTTTTTCCCTCCTGCGCAACTACGTCATCTCGTTCGTCAAAACCCGGCTCTTCACGCCACTCAACGACGAAGAATTTGCCAAGTTGCCGCCGGAAGAAAAGGCCAAACCGGATTCCATCAAAACCATAGAAGGCAAAGTCTATGCCTACATTGCATCCATAGACGGCATTGCTGAAAACGACATCTTCCGCCAGAACGTCCAGCTCGTCCAAACGCAACGCACACGGCTCGTGCAGCTCAAGCAAGCCTTGGACAAGACCACCTCTGACGAAGATAAGAAGAAGCTTCAAGAAGAGTTCGACAAGTCAGAGACCGTTCTCAAAAACAACAACGACGAGATGGTCAAGCGCTACGGCTTCAGCCTTATCCGCAACTATCTTCTCGAAGTTGAAGAGTCCCGTCTTTACACGGCTCTCTCCGACGAAGAAGCAAAAAAGGCCAACACGGACAAACCGGAAGCCCCCGCTGAAGCGCCTGTTGCGAACCAGAACTAAACTCTTAGATAAAAGATATCTCAATTAATCCGCGTAATCCGTGGCAGGGACAACAGTCCTTTAGCTACAGGTTACGCGGATTTTTTTTATAAATTTTCGATACTCCTGATTTCTGATGGATATGAGTCTGGATCTAAGGCTGACTTTTCAAGAGCAGTTTCAAGCAGACGCCTCTTCCTCATAAACCGGGAGTTATGGCTTATTCGTCGCCATGCCTTGTTTTCAAAACTTAACTTCAAGAGGGAAAAGCTGTCCACTTGGCAACGTCCAGTACATAGAGGTAATGCCTCGTTGTGAGTAGGCGGCTAGGTCGGGTCGCCAAGTATGCAAGGGAATTATACTCCCTCTGCACGCAGGGCACAGACTAGACAAGCTCCCATGCCATTACGCAACAAAAAGCACCTGTCCACAAGAGTGGACGGGTGCCTTTGCCCCTGCCGGGTGGCAGGAAGAAAAGAGCGGCACCGCGTAGTGCCGCCCCTTAGAAAAACTACCAAACTTGGGCGAGAAGCTCGCCGCCGAGTTTTTGTTGGCGGGCGTCCCTATCGCTCAAGAGTCCTTTTGATGTGGTCAGGATGGATATGCCCATGCCACCAATGACGCGGGGAACCTCGGCATAGCCGGTGTAAACACGGCGTCCGGGTGAACTGATGCGCTTGATGCCAGTCACAGCGGGAACGCGATTGGCATACTTCAAAGTGACAGAGAGAACGGGCAAGCCGTCCACTTCGCCTTTGGCGTAATCGGTTATGTAGCCGTTTTGCTTGAGAATGTTCGCAATGCCCTCGCGGACGTTGGACCACTGAGCGGTAACGGCGGAAAGCTCGGCGCTGTAGCCGTTGCGGATGATGGTGAGAAAATCGCCTATTGTGTCGTGTGAAGCCATGTGGAGTGCTTTCGATTTGAGCAGGGGTGCTTGGTTTACCAGGAGGCTTTGGTTACTCCGGGGAGCTGCCCGCTATTTGCCAGCTCGCGAAAAGTGAGGCGGGAGAGTCCAAATTTGCCGATAAAGGCACGGGGGCGGCCTGTGAGGCTGCACCGATTTCGCAGACGTCCGCGGGAAGAATTGCGCGGGAGTTTTGCCAGTTTGCGCTGGGCAGTGTAAAACTCTTCATCGCTGACGCCGGGATTGGCGAGGGTGGCTTTGAGGATGGCACGCTGTTCGGCGTGCTTGGCTACGAGGCGTTCGCGTTTCTTGTTGCGCTCAATCATTGAGGTCTTGGCCATGTCGGTATAATAAAATGTTGGTTTGTGTGTTTAGTGGCTGTGTTATTTCTGGACGACCGGAGTCGCAGCGGTGGCTTTGCGGAAGGGGATGCCGAGGAGGCGGAGAAGTTCCCGCCCTTCGTCATCACTCTCTGCAGAAGTGACAATGGTAATGTCCAAACCAATATTCTGGCGCTGGCCGCCGTCAACCTGTGTTTCCGGGAATATGGTGTGATCGGCGATGCCGAGTGAGTAGTTGCCATTGCCATCAAGCTTGTTGGATACGCCACGGAAGTCGCGTATCATCGGAAGTGCGATGGATGTGAGGCGGAAAAGGAATTCATACATATTGGCACCACGGAGGGTGACCATGACGCCGAGGGGCATACCTTGACGAACTTTGAAGTTGGAAATGCTTTTACGCGCCTTGGTAACAACGGCTTTTTGCCCGGCGAGCTTGGAAATCTCCTTTACGACTTCGGCTTGATGGCCTTTGTCGGCGTCGGCTTTGAAAGCGCTGTTGAGGACGATTTTTACGAGTCCGGGGACTTGGTGGGGATTCTTATACCCGCGGGCTTTTTGCAACTCGGGAAGAATCTTCTCCTGATAAATTTGCTTCAGGACGGGCTTATGTCCGGCGGCGTTTTCCGCAGTAGCGGTGGTATTTTTTTTATCTTGTGTCATGTGTGTGGTGCTTTTGTTTTCCGGCTAGGCAGTAGCGCAATTGAGATTGCGCGGGAGCCGCCCCCCGAAATGCGCGTTGTTTTTACTGGGCTTTTCCGGTGCTGGTGCTGTCGGTTGAAACTTTGCCTTTGTAGCTGGCGGCAATGGCGACCTTGGAGGCGTCAAGGGGCGCTTCGCGCTCGTTGATGCCGGCTTCCTGATTGCCTTGCTTTTTCTCGTGGTGTTTGGCGATGTTGACGCCTTCGACGACGACGCGGAGAGCGGCAGTGGAAGGGCGGATGCGCCCGGCCTTCGTCTTGCGAGCCTTGGGAGGGAGGACTTCGAGGACTTTCCCGCGCTTGCCTTTGTCTTTGCCGGCGATAATGACGACTTCCACGTCTTTTTTCAAATTGGTTTTGCTCATGATGTCAGGATGCTTCGTTTGTTGCTGGAGTGCTCAGAGAACCTCGGGGGCGAGTGAGATGATTTTCATGAAGTTTTTCTGGCGAAGCTCGCGGGCGACGGGGCCAAAAATACGGGTGCCTTTGGGGTTGCCGGTGCCGTCAAGGATGACGACTGCATTGGTGTCAAAGCGAAGGTAACTGCCGTCGTTGCGGCGTATAGGCGCTTTTGTGCGCACGATGACGGCTTTGACGACGGAGCCTTTTTTGACGGAGGCATCCGGTGTAGAGTCTTTGACGGAGCAGACGATGATGTCGCCGATGCCGGCTGTGTCAGTGAGTTGGCCAAGGCGGCGTATCATCTGAACTTGTTTGGCGCCGGTGTTGTCCGCGACATTGAGCCTGGAAAGCATTTGGACCATAGTGGTGTCTTCTTTTTGTGTTGGTGTGCAGTGTGTTTATCTGCGTGGTGTGTGATGCGCGATCAGGCAGCGGCCTGACCGATGATTTTGGCGGCTTCGACTATGCGAAGGATGCGCCAGCGTTTAAGTTTGGAAAGCGGGCGCGTTTCCATGATTTCGACGCGATCCCCGATCTTGCACTCGTTTTTCTCGTCGTGAACATGGAGGACGGTCTTACGTTTGATCTCTTTACCGTAAATAGGGTGCGGTTTTTTGTAGAAATAGGTGACTTTGACGGTCTTGTCTCCGGAGCGTCCGGTGACTTCGCCGACGAGGTCTTTGCGGCGGGCGCGGGCGTCCGTGGCGGCGGTCTGTGTGTTTTGTTCAGCCATGGTGTTGATACGATGTGTTGTTAGTTATGTGTGTGTTATGCGGTGGCGGCGGTGGCGCTTTTCTTCTGGGCGGCGACTGTGATGAGACGGGCGGCTTGACGGCGGAGTGTGCGCAGTCGGAGCGGGTTTTCGCCGGCGAGCTGTCCAGTGGCGTTGCGGAGGCGCAGATCGAGAAGTTCCTGACGGACTTTCCCGAGTTCGACCTGAATGTCGCCGGGGGAGAATTCCCGGATTTTAGCTGCCTTGCTTGGATTGGTTTTCTTCTTGGCGCTCATGTGAAAAAAGGGGGGAGACTGGTGCTGTGTTTGTTGTGTGTTTTCAATACTTTTCGAGTTCTTCGCGGGAAATGAAACGGCAGCGAACTTGTATCTTGCTGTCGGCAAGGCGCATGGCTTCGCGTGCAGCGGATGCCGGGACACCAGAGACTTCGAAGAGCATGGTGCCGGGTTTGATGGTGGCTGCCCAGTATTCTACGCCGCCTTTGCCAGAACCCATGCGCACTTCGGCGGGTTTTTTGGTGACCGGGATGTGCGGGAATACGCGCATCCAGAGTTTGCCTTTGCGCTTGAGGCTGCGTGAGATCGCGACGCGGGCAGCTTCGAGCTGATTTGCCGGCATGCGACAACGCTCAAGTGCTTGTATCCCGAAATCGCCAAAAGCGAGTGAATTACAGACGGTGGCCTCGCCGCGATTACGTCCTTTTTGGACTTTGCGGAACTTAGTGCGAGATGGTTGGATGTTTGCCATGGTGGATGGTCTCTCTCTTTTTAATTAATATTAAAACTCGGATTCTTTGCTGCAAATCCAGCATTTGATACCAAGTTTGCCATAAACAGTTCGGGCTTCGGCGAAGCCGTAGTCTATATTGGCACGGAGTGTGTGAAGGGGGACTCGCCCGGTGCGGGAGGCTTCGACGCGGGCGATTTCGGCGCCACCGAGTCGTCCGGCGAGGCGAAGACGGATGCCTTCTGCTCCGGCACCCATGGTGGTCTGGACAGACTTTTTCATAGCGCGGCGGAAGGAAACGCGGCGTTCCAATTGGAGCGCGATGTTTTCCGCGACGAGCTGGGCGCTGAGGTCCGGTTTTTTGACCTCCTGAATGTCAAGAATGACTTCGCGTCCGGCGATTTTTTGAATATCGTCGCGCAGCTTGTCCAGATCAGCACCGCGTTTGCCAATGATGATGCCCGGGCGCGCGGTGAAGACGCGGACGCGGATGCGGTTACTGGCGCGCTCGATAAAGATGCGTGGCACGGCAGCCTGGCGGAGTTTCTCGTGGAGGAACTCGCGAATTTTAAAGTCTTCTTTGACGAAGACAGGGAAGTTTTTCTTGTCCGCATACCAACGGGATTCCCAGTTGCGACGGACGGCGAGGCGGAAGCCGATAGGATTTACTTTCTGGCCCATGGTATCTTAGTTTTCGGTTTTTTCTTTGGTCACTGTTTGGTCAAGCACGACGCGTATATGCGCTGTGCTTTTTCGGATGGGATGTGCGCTGCCTTTCGCGGAGGGGCGGTGGCGTTTGAGCACCGGGCCTTGGTCCACGCGGATGGAGGCGACATAAAGGTCATTGGCGGAGATACTGTTCTCCGGGTTGTTCTCTGCGTTGGCGATGGCGCTTTTGAGCGTCTTGGCCAGCAGGCGGGCGGACTTCCGCGGGATGAAGCGCAGTGCGTCCGCGGCTTGTGTCGCGGGGAGTCCTTGTATCTGACGCGCCACTTCACGCACCTTTTGCGGTGTCATGCGGGCGGATTTTGTGATGGCTTGAAATTCCATTGTCCTGGTTTTCAGTTAAAGTGTATGGTTTTGATTTTGGCGCTATCGCCAGCTTTGATGGTGGCACTGGGGGCCACTTCGAGAATGAGGGCGGCAGCATAGTCAACGGTCGCATCAGCGACGACGAGGGCGGCGACGGGGCGGCCAGGTTCCTGCTCTATGTGGAGGACCATGCCGGGGCTGATGCCCTGACGGTAACCACCTTCGAGAAGAACGATGTCCGTAGTGTCTCCTGTGACGACTTTGCTGACGCGGGCGCGAAAAGTTGTGTCCCGGCTGCTCTGGATGACGAGAAGCCCTGCCGCGCCTTTGTTCATCTTGACCGCTTCTCCATTGGAGGCGTCTTCGGGTTGCAGGAATGCGGGACGTTGGTATGCACCTGCCGCGGGCGCTGCGTTGTTTACCGTGGAACCGGGAATCGAGACATCGGCGGCGCACACGCTGACACCATTCGCCATGAAGAGGGCGGCGGCAGCGGCGAGGACGTTAATGTGTGATCGAGGTTTCACGGTGAGCGAGTGCTTAGGCGGACTTCTTAGTGGGTGCGGTGTGGGCCTTGAATGTGCGCGTGGGCGCAAATTCGCCGAGTTTGTGCCCGACCATGTTTTCGGTCACATAGACAGGGATGAACACCTTGCCATTGTGAACGTTAAGATTAAGTCCGACAAAATCAGGGGTGATGGTGGACCGTCGCGACCATGTTTGAATGGGCTTGCGCGAACCTGCTTTTTGCGTGGCGGAGACCCGGTCTTTAAGGGCGGGATCCACGTAGTAACCTTTTTTAATTGAGCGTGCCATGTGTTATTTGCCTTTTTTAACTTTTTTGCCGTTGCGGCGGACAATTATCATTGCGTTGGTGGTCTTGGCCTTGGCTCGTGTGGGGAAGCCTTTGGCGAGCTGACCCCAAGGCGACTTGAGGTGCTGACGGCCACCACCGCCTTTGGATTTGCCCTGCCCGCCCCCGTTGGGATGGTCCACAGGGTTCATCACCATGCCGCGCACGCGCGGACGTTTACCGAGCCAGCGATTGCGACCAGCCTTGCCGATGGAGCGATTCTGGTGTTCTCCGTTGCCGACGATGCCAATGGTGGCACGGCATTCAGCATGGAGATAACGTTGCTCGCCGGAGGGCATTTTTAGAATGGCCTTATCGCCTTCGATGCCGAGAAGCTGAGCGAAAACACCTGCGCCACGGGCGATGCGGGCACCTTGTCCCGGCTTCAATTCGATGGCGTGAACAAAGGTGGCGGGAGGGATGTTGCGCAATTTGAGCGAGAGACCGGGGGTGAACTCGGTAAGTGCTTTGGCTGTGCTAAAGAGGGTGTCGCCGACTTTAAGTCCGTTGGGGGCGAGGATGTAACTTATTTCGCCATCAGTGTATTTCAAAAGGGCGATGTTGGCCGAGCGGTTGGGATCATATTCGATGGCCTGTATGGTCGCGACGATGTCCAATTTATCACGCCGAAAATCTATTTGGCGATACAGGCGCTTATGCCCGCCGCCACGCCGCCGCGAGGTGATACGTCCGTAACAATTACGACCTTTTTTATGGTGGATGGACTCGGTCAACGCTTTTTCAGGGCGTTTGTCGGCGAGTTCCTGTTTGTTGCGGACGAGAAAACGCTGTCCGGGTGTTATTGGTCTGCTGGAAATAATAGCCATGATGTGGTGTGTCTCCGTGATGGTGTGTGTGGATGTGGTCCGGCGTATTAGACGAACTCGATTTTGCCACCCTGCTCGAGGGTGACGATGGCTTTCTTCACGTCGGGGGCTTTGACGAGCTGACCGCGTTGCTGGCGGCTGGCCTTCACTTTGCCTTTGACGTTGAGAACGTTCACCTTGCTCACCTTGACTTTATACTGTGCTTCAATGGCCTTGGCCACATCTGCACGGTCGGCGTCCCGGGTAACTTCGAAGGTGTATTTGTTTTGGGCCTGATTGCGCTCACCGGAACTTTTTTCGGTGATAAGGGGCCTCTTGATGACGCTGTAAGCGGATTTCATGGTCTCTGTGCTTCTCTCGTTTTGTGGTGTATGGTGTCGCCTGCGATGGTTCAGGCGTTGGCGCGTTCAAGGACTTTTTGGAGACCTTGCTCGCTGATGAGCACCTGCTGGTAGCGCACGAGGTCGAGCGCGTTAAGCGTGCCGGCGTCGGTGATGCTGACGCGTGCGATGTTGCGGGCGGCGAGAGCGCTGTTCTCGGCCCATGCTGCGTCAACGACGAGCACTTTTCCGCTTGGGCTGATACGCTCAAGGACGCTGTTGAAGAGTTTGGTCTTGGGCTGGGCGACTTCGAAGCGTTCAATGACGCTCAGTCCGCCATCTGTGGCGATATCCACGAGTGCGCGTTGGAGCGCGAGCTTGCGGGCGCTGGCGGTGATCCCTTTAGACCAGTCGCGGGGATGGGGGCCGAAGACGACGCCGCCTTTGTAAAGTTGCGGGGCGCGTTTGTCGCCGTGACGGGCACCTCCAGAACCTTTCTGCCGGACGATTTTTTTGCCGGAACCGGCGACCTCGCCATAGTCCTTGGTCTTCGAAGTGCCTTGGCGTTTATTAGCCTGGTAGGCGATGACTGTTTGCTTGAGGAGGGCTGCGCCTTTGTCACCTTCCAGACTGGGGAATGTGGCAAATTCTTTTTCGGCGAAACTGGATCCGTCAGCGGTGTAAACTTTTAGCTTCATGTGTGTGAAGGTCTCGATTTCTGGTTACTTGGCCTTCTTGGCGTGGCGGACGATAACGAGATCGCCGTTGGCACCGGGGAAGCTGCCTTTGATGAGAATGAGGTTTTGGGCCTCATCTATTTTCACTACTTTTAAATTCTGCACAGTGCGCCGAACTTGGCCCATGTGACCCGGCATTTTTTTGCCCTTGAAGACGTGTCCGGGTGTCTGGCGCATACCAATGGAACCTATGCGGCGGTGTGTCATGTGGCCGTGGGAGTCCGGCTGGCCATCCATATTGTAGCGCTTGACGACGCCTTGGAATCCGCGGCCTTTGGTGACGCCGATCACATCTACGATCTGGCCGCTAGCGAAGCGGGCGACGGTGAGCACATCGCCGACTTTAAACTCGGGAGCGCTTTCAAAGCGAATCTCACCGAGGTGGCTGTGGGGGGCGACGCCGGCTTTTTTGAGGTGGCCGACTTCCGCCTTGCTCAGGCGTTGTTCTTTTTGGGGTCCGAAGGCGATTTGGACCGCATTGTAACCATCGGAGACGACGGTTTTGACTTGGGTGACCGGACAGGGACCTGCCTGCACGACCGTGACGGGAACAACATTGTTGTTCTCGTCATAAATCTGGGTCATCCCGATTTTTTTACCTATCAGTTGGAGCTTCATTGGCTAAGAGGCAGGTGGATTGCTTTCCTTTTGCACAAGCCTGCGTTGGTGGGTGGCGTTTTGATAAAATACGTCACCCGGCGCGTGGCCTGACCTGCGTGTGTGTTAGTTGTGGATACGAAAGTGTTTTTTTAGGCGTTGATGCTGATGTCCACCCCGGACGGGAGGTTCAGCTTGCGAAGTTCATCAACTGTCGCAGCGGTTGGCTCGACGATGTCGATGAGACGTTTGTGTGTGCGCAGTTCGAATGCGTCCATGGACTTTTTGTCCGCGTGTGGGGAACGGTTCACTGTGAAGCGTTCGATATTGGTGGGCAGAGGCACAGGGCCGGACACCTGAGCGCCGGAGCGCTTGGCGGTCTCCACGATTTCTACGGCAGACTGGTCGAGGATACGATAGTCAAATCCTTTGAGTCTGATGCGAATGGTTGGACGATTCATGACGCTAAAAAAATGAGAAAGAACTTTTTGGGAAAAGCGAGTTGTGGTCAGGCCTACTCAGCTACCGGAGACGGTATGCGACATACCCGGACACTGTTCCGCGGAACAATTCCGTGGCTGTCGGCGCAGGGCGCGTGTGAGTTGGCGTGTGTGAAGCATGATTGCTGTGTGGTGTTGAAAAGAAAGAGCGGCGGAAAGAAAGGATTATTTTTTTTAGCGCAAGAGAATTTTTTCTAATTTTTACATTTTTTTTAAAAGACTGTGCAAGCCTTGCGGGGAAATCGCCCTATCGTCTAGCTCGTCCGCTCAGAAGATAGCGGAATCAAAGTGATTAACATTTTAAAAATCAAGATATTTATAAAAATTCAAAGGCGAAGAATGGAGGACAAATCCTAAAGGGAAGCCTGTGTTGGAGCTCTGGCAGCACACCGTGTGAGCTATGTTTTATCTTCTGTCTTTTATTCCCTCATCACGTCTGATACCCCGATACTTCCTGGCGCGAAGCGGTTTTCCGTCGCCGATTATTCGCTAACGTAATCCCAATTTTCCGACACTTCGCGGCCGTCGCGCAGCAGGACAGCCTTTGCGTTGTAAATGGCAGCGGGATACTCCGGCTCAATTTCCAGCGACAGTCTCCAGCCCTGTGTTTCAGTGTTAAAGACGAGGCGCTGCCCTTCCAGTCTGGCGGGGCCGCTCAAGAAAACATTCACTTGGGGCGGCACCTTGGCATCTGGCGTTTCACCGGGGATAGAGGAAAAATCCACAAGATATTTGAGCACACGCGGCATATCCGCTTTGCGCCCGGCATGTGTGCTGGTGACGCGTGCGAGCGTGTCTGAGAAATTGCCCTCCATCGCCCATGTTATGCGGTAACGCAGGTGTAAGCTTCCGCCCGGCGCAGGAACCACGGCGGGTTGCCAATAGCAGGCGACGTTCTCCCAGTTCTCCTGGCTAGTGGGTTGCTCGGTGAGGTAAAGTTTACCCTCCGGCCAATTGCCCAGAGGCTCCACCCACACGCCGGGGCAACGGTGGTATGGATTGTCCAGATCCTGATAGTTGTCGAAGGCCGTGTCTCGCTGGCGCAAACCGAATCCAGACAGCGCCCCCGTAGAACAGGCGCTACGGTGCGGAGTCATTCTGCGGGCGAGTGGACGCCACCGCACGCGCCCGTCCGCATCGCGCACCAGCAGCCCATCGGCGTTATGCACTTCGGGGCGGAAATCCTGCGGCTTGTCGAGCGAGTTTTCACCATACCAGAACATGGCGGAAAGCGGGGCCAGCCCCAGACTATCCACCTTCTCGCGCACGAATAACACAGTCTGCACTCCGACTACAGTGCGCTGCCCCGGGATGATCTCGAAACGGCAGGCACCAGATACAAACGGGCTGTCCATTAGCGCAAACACCACGGCACCGGACATGCCTGCAGAACCGCGCTCGATCCAATATTTTTTGAAATACGGGAAATCCTCTGTCCGCCCGGGGACAGCGGCATTGACGGCCACTCCGCGTGCGCGCATCCCCCACGCCGCTCTCACGCCCGTCGGGAGGCAGCGAAACTGTGTGCCCCCGGCAAACATAGCAAAATCGCCCCCTGCCCCGCTCAGAAAAAACCCGGCATGTCCGCCGGGATGCTCAGCGGCATGCGAAGCCTCCGCGCCAAAAGTGAAACGGCCTCGATCGTAGCGCACCTCCTGCACGACACCGCCCTCGACGGTGAACAGGCGCACGATGCGGTTGTAAAGCGGCCCGGGGTGCAACAAGCGCAAGCGCCATGGCGAATCCGTGCCCAGCCAAATGCTCTTCTCCGGACGAAACTGGATTTGTTTTTCCACCTCATTGGACAACTCTAGATAAAAACGCGGCACGCGCTCCATGTCCTGAAAATACGGCGAGGCAGCGAGCGCCTTGGCCTCGCTCACTACCGTCTCAAAGGAAAAACGCTCCGGTGCAGGCTTGCCTGTCGAAGGAGCGGCATCGGCATAAAAGGCTCCGGCGACCAGAGCGAAGAAGGCGCAGGAAGCCCGACAGAAGCACTGCTGTCGCCGTAGTAACAAAGCACGCTTCCGGGACACTTGAACGCCTCCTGCAAGTTAATTTTTCAGCAATGCCGCGCCATCACCCGTCCGGGTGTGGAAGATGGCGGGAGGTTTGCCGAATTTTGCCGCATAAGCTGCCGCCAGACGGTCTGCGGCGGCAGCGGTGAATGTGCCATCGGTGAGCGCCATCACAGCGCCGCCAAAACCACCCCCGCTCAAACGCGCTCCGAACACGCCCGGCAATGCCGTGACCAGCCCGACGAGGAAGTCCAACTCCTCGCAACTGTTCTCAAAAAGCGTGCGTGAACTCTCGTGAGAAGCGGTCAAGTTTTTGCCGACGCGGGCGGTATCCCCAGCAACAAGCGCCTCAAGAGTGTCCAACACGCGGGCGGTCTCGCGCACGACGTGCAGTGCGCGTTTGTGGCGGACGGGGCCAAGCGCATCGGCGGCGGCCTCCACCTCTGCTTCGGTGGCTACGGACAGATTGGCGAGCGCAGGATTGGCGCTTTTGAGGATGGCGGCGGACTCCATACACTCCTTGTTTCGCGTGGCGTAAAAAGAATCAATGAGGGCATGCTTTTTCTGGGTGTTGAAAACCCAGAAGTGTGTGCCGACCGGCATGGGGCGCGTGGAAAATTCGTTTTTGGTGCAATCAATCAACACCAGCGCACCGGCCTTGCCAAACGAGCTGCACCCCTGGTCAAGTATCCCGCAGGGCATCCCGACAAAGGTGTTTTCCGCTGCGCGCCCGAGGATGGCTATACTCTTGCGATCCACGGGAAATCCGTAGAGAGCGGATAACGCATAGCCCGATGCCAACTCGATAGCGGCGCTGCTGGATAACCCGGCACCGATGGGCAGGTCATTGGCCACGGCGAGATTGAAGCCGTGCGTGGCGCGCAACCCGGCGTCACGCATCACGCTAAACATCCCCAACGGGTAGTTCCCCCATGAGGCTGCGCCCTTGAGCGGGACAATGCCATCCAGAGTCGCTTCCACGCGCTCGGACTGCGCCTCGCTGACGAGCACGACGCGGTTGTCGTCTCGGGGCGAGATCGCCACGGTGACATAGCGGTCAATAGCCGAACCGAGCACCGGCCCGCCATTGTAATCAAGGTGGTTGCCGATAAACTCAAGGCGTCCCGGCGCAATGGCCGAAAACGTCGGGGCTGTGTTGAATTGGGAGAGAAAGTAGCTTTGGACAGACATAATGCGTGGGGCAGCATGGCAGGCAGACGCAATCTGTGAAGTGTATTTTTCGAGCCTTACCGATATTTTGCGGAGAGCTGTGGCGCTCCATGAGATTTGCTATTCTTTAATGGTTATCGGAGATCGCGAGGCGCGTATTCCAAGGCGCCCCTCAACCCCCAATGGTTTTTACCCGGGCAAAACACCTCTCCTCATGCGACGTGAACCGACTCTTTGCTTAACCGGACTTCGTCACGGGCATTCTGGACGATGAAATGCAGACGATTCAGCAAGTTCGCCTCGCTGGTGCCGCTATCGAGATCGAGGAAGAGCAGATTCAGCTTGGGATATAGTTGGCACATGCGCCGTTCGATTCCTTTGGCTACAAGGTGATTTGCGATGCAACCAAACGGTTGCAGGCTCACCACATTATTGATGCCGCGTTCTGCAAATGCCGCCATTTCCGCCGAGATCAGCCAGCCTTCGCCGTATTGCGCCGCAGGGTTTACAATACGCCCGGCCTTGCCCGCCTTCACAAATACGTCTTCGCCGCGATGATAGCGCACAAATCCCGACGCCGCTTTTTCAAACTGCGTCTGCCAATGCTCAATGAGGCGGAACACCACCTTGTCACCCAGCGCACTAAACCAACCAGAGCGCTCCAGATTGGCGCGCCGGTTAAATCCGCGGTTGGGGAATTCCTGAAGAAAAAAGTCCGCTAGCGGCGGCACCACCGGCTCCACGCCTTGGGTAACGAGCCATTCCACGATATTCCGGTTCCCCGCGAAATTATACTTCACGTAAATCTCTCCCACGATACCCACCCGGGGCGGGATGGCAGACTCTCCGGCGAGTGCGTTGAACTCCGTCACTGCGGCACGCAACAAGCCATGAAGCGCCGCAAGATCGCGCCGCAGCACACATGCCGCGCCAGCGGACACGTAGCGGTCGCGCAAGGCCGCCGCTGTGCCGCGCACTGCCTCCACGGGCGCAGTCGCATGATACATCTGCAAGAGGTGGTCGGCATAAAACATGCCTGCCACGAGACCGTGGATGTTGCGCAGCCAATCCGGCTTGAAACCTGGCTGGTCGTTCACAGCAGCCCCGGCGACAGTGCCCACGGAAATCACAGGCACATCTGCATAACCCGCCGCCGCCAGAGCCCGCTTTATCAATGAGAGATAATTGGATGCCCGGCACTGCCCGCCGGTCTGCGTAATACCGAGCGCGACCTCGTTGCGGTGGTAATCGCCCGTCTTGAGCGCACGCACAAAATCCCCGATCACGAGCGTGGCCGGGTAGCAGATTTCGTTGTTCGCGTAACGCAAGCCGTGGTTAATAGATTCCTCATTCGCGGGGGGCAGCGTGTGCGCCTTATAGCCCATAAGCTCGAAAAGGACCGGGATAAAAGGGGAATATGCCTCGCAGAAAAACGGCACGAGGATAGTGCGCCGCCGATCGGCAATGGTAAACCGGGCGTTGCGAAGCGCGGGCTGCGCAGACGGAGTGCCACAGACATCCTTTTCCCCGGGGCGTCCACTGCGCCGGGCAAGACTCTCGATGAGCGAACGGGCACGCAGGAGAAGGGAGCCGGGATTATTGATGTCGTCCACCTTGAGCACGGTGTGGCTCTTGCCAGCCCGGCGCAAAATGCTGGCGACTTCATCTGTAATAAACGCATCCGGCCCGCAGCCGAAGGAAGTAATTTGCACAAAGTGGACATGCGCGGGCGAAGCCGCCACCCAAGCCGCTGCAGCGAGAATGCGCCCGGGATAAGCCCAGTGGCTGGAAATGTCGGCAGACGCCGCCAGAGCCTCTTCGCCACGCGCAATGTCCTCACTGATGACATCGGCACCAAAGCCTGAAAACATATCCGATATCTTATGCTGGATGAGCGGGTCCACGTGGTAGGGGCGCCCACCGAGGACGATGAGCGGGCGGCCGCCGGAACCCTCGTTGCGCCCGGCGATGGCATGTGCCTCCGCAGTTAGCTGCAGATCAAAAGCCTTTTGCTCTTTCAGAGCCTGCGCAAACGCAGTATCGAAAACACGCGCCGCCACACCCAGCGTCTCCACGCAATACTGGCGGCAGGCTCGCTCAAGCAACACGGTGTCGGCAAAGGTGAGCACGGGCGAGTCCAGAGGAATGCCGTGGCGCCCGGCGGTATCCATCGCACTGCGGATGACATCGGAGTAGCCGGAGACGATGGGGCAGTTGTAATTGCGTGCGCCCGCACCTTCGCTCCGTTGTTCATGGACAACGAAGGGCATCAAAATGCGGTCTGTTTTTTTCGCCACGAGATCCTGAACGTGCCCGTGGACGATTTTGGCGGGGAAGCAAATATTGTCGGACATGATGCTGCGCACACCATTTCCGTAGAGCTTGAACGTGGAAGGAGCGGAGAGCGTGACAGCCATGCCGCACTGCACGAGCAATGTGTGCCAGAACGGGAAATTCTCGTAGAAATTCAATACGCGCGGGATGCCGATTGTCAAAACCGGTGCCGCCACCGTTGTGCCCCCATGCACCCGCCCGAAGAGCAACTTCAGTTTGAAAGCATGGAAATTCGTGCCCTTGACGGCGGAGGCACCCCGGTTGGCAAAAACTTTCTCGCACTTGTTTCCCGCAAAAAAAGCGTTGCCGTTGGCAAAAATGTGTTTGCGCACGAGACAGCGGTTTTCGCAGCCGGGGCAGACAACATCGTCCGCCTCGTGCGGCAACGGCTCAACGAGGGCGGCGAGCTGACGTTCCTGCGTCGCGGCCACAGCGACAGTCTCCAATGCATGAAGCGCCGCCCCGTAAGCTCCCATGACTTCGGGCGTAGGGGCGACAGTGATATCCAGGCCGGTCAAAAGCTCGAATGCACGCACGACCGCATGGTTACGCATAGTGCCGCCTTGCACGACGACGTGGCGGCCAAGCTCGGCGACGTCCTTTAGTTTAAGCACCTTGAAGAGACAATTCTTCGCAACCGAATAGGCCAGCCCACCCGCAATGTCAGCACGAGTCGCGTTTTCACGCAAGGACTGCTTGACCTTGGAATTCATGAAGACCGTGCAGCGCGTGCCCAGATCACACGGAGCCTGCGCTTCGCAGGCAATGCCGGCAAACTCCCCTGCACCAAGTTGGAGCGAGCGCGCAAAACCGTCTATAAACGAGCCGCAACCAGAAGAACACGCCTCGTTGATATCCAGCCGTGTAATGGCGCCATGCTCGATAAACACCGCCTTCATGTCCTGCCCTCCGATGTCGAGCAAGAACGAGACATCCGGCTCCAGACTGCGTGCGGCCCGGTAGTGTGCGAGCGTCTCGACAATCCCCATGTCGAAACCAAAGGCCGCCTTTATCAAATCTTCGCCGTAACCAGTGACAGCGGCACGGCGCACGCGTAACCCGGGCCGCCCGGCAGCCAACGCCTCATCGTAAAACTGGCGCAACCCACGGCGCACGGCACCCAGCGGGTCGCCACTGTTGGGGCCGTAAAAAGTGAACAAGACACCAGCGCGTTCATCGAGTGCGACAATTTTTGTAGTCGTGGATCCCGAGTCTATGCCCAGCCAGCAATCGTCGCCCTGCAAGTCAGCCAGCGCGGTGCGCGGCAGCACGCGAGCCGCCTTGACGCCACACCACGCACGGTATTCCGCATCGTCTCTGAAAAGCGGCGGCAACCGTCCGGCTGCACCCGCCGGAATGCGCGTCGCTACAGAAAAACCTTCAAGCAACTCGCCAAGCGTAGCCGTGCTGCGCTCGCGCGCCGGAGCGAGCGCACAGCCCAATGCCGGGACGAGCGCGGCATTTTCCGGAACAAGGCACCCGGAAGGCTCTATGCCCATGGCCCGCACACAGGCCTCGCGCAACGTGGGCAGATGCGCCAACGGTCCACCGCAAAACAAAACAGGGGCCGCGATATCGCGCCCGCGCGCAAGCGAGGAAACAAGCTGTTGAGCGACTGCATAGAAAGCCGAGGCGGCGATGTCCGCAGGCGAAACATTCCGGCTCAGCAGATTCTGAATATCCGTCTTGGCAAACACGCCACAGCGCGACGCCACAGGGTGCAGAGCACCGGCACGACGCGCCAGCGCATCAAGCTCCGTGACATCGCAGCCGAGCAGACCGGCAATCTGATCTATGAACGCTCCGGTGCCGCCCGCACAACTTCCGTTCATGCGAATGTCGGGAGCACGCCCTGCTTCAAAAAAAATCATTTTCGCATCTTCGCCTCCGATGTCCACCAACGTGCGGACATCAGGATGCAAAGCACTGGCCATAGCCGCAGCGGCGACCGTCTCTTGTATGAACGGCAGACTGTAAGCCTCGGCCAACCCCAGACCAGCCGAACCGGTGACGACCAGCCCCGGCACAGCATCCGCTCCCAAAACGGCGACAGCGCGTTCGAACATGGCCCGCAATGTGGCCCGGATATCCGCATGGTGGCGGCGATAATCGGAAAAGAGGACACGCGCACAAGACGCCTCCGTGACCACCAGTTTCAGAGTGGTAGAGCCGGCATCAAGACCGGCATGAAGCAATATTTCAGACGACATAGCGAGTTAAGCTGGCAGATCTCACTTCTTTTTCAGGGCATGGCCCGTCGGTTTGACGAGCACAGAGAGCATGCGCAAAATGATTTCCCTGCGTTCTTCGACAAAACGCTTAAAGGCAGTCGGGTTTTCCCTGAAGATAACAGCGTCAAGCAACGGCTTGGCGAGGAAAGGGAAAAAAAGTAACCCGCAAAATGTATTGAGAAAATGGGCCATCGCCTCCAGCGGCAGTCTCCCTTGATGCAGTTCCCCGGCATGGCGCTTGTGCAACTGGGCAACCAAAACGTCAATATGCCCGTGCGTGTAGAGCAGTTCCAGCAAAGCCTGCGGATTGCGCCTGGCCTCGCTGATGAGAAACAGCGGCATTAGAGGATTTTCGAGAAGGATTTCATGGTAAATGTCTATCGTCTTCTCTGCCTTTTTCAGCAGAGACAGATCGCTGTCCACGACAGGTTGCACCTGCGAAATAATATCTTTGACGGCTTTGGCCAGGATATCGGAGAAAAGCCCGTGTTTAGTGCGATGGTAATAATGGAGAGAGGGCCGACTGATACACGCCTCCTTGGCAATGTCGCTCATCGTCGCAGCCTCAAGGCCTTTACGCAAAAAAACAGCCTGCGCAGCCTCGAAGATTTTACTCTTGGTTTCCTTCATGGCGCACAATGCAATTATGTCTGACACTCATGTCAAACAGGGAAATAAAAAACTTGGAATTGAAAGCCGGCTGAGGAGAAAAGGGGCTTCGCTATTTTGAGTTAGAAGGGGCCATGCTATTCAGCGTTCACAGTGAAGCACAAAGCGGGAATTGCGTCAGCGCTTAAGCCAGGCACAGCGAACGTGAGCGCGCCCTGAGAGCATCGGCGCTCACACCCTGAGCACGCAAGGTGCGCAGGCTCAGTGCCGCGTCGCGCTTGGCGAGGCGGCGCCCGCTCGAATCCCGGACCAAAGGTGAATGCCACCAGAGCGGTGCCACCCAACCCAGCGCCCGATACAGCAACAGCTGGCGTGCTGTTGATTTCAAAAGATCTTCTCCCCTCACAACTTCCGAAATCTGCATGGCATGGTCGTCGGCGACCACGGCCAACTCGTAGGCAGGCACATCGTCACGCCGCCATACCAGAAAATCCCCAAAATCCACCCCGGCGGTAAAAATCTGTTCCCCAACCCGTGTATCCACAAAACGGATGCGCTCTCCGTCCGGAACACGGAAACGCCAATTAACGCCGACAGGCGTTGTCGCCTCCCTTCCTGTGCCCGGCGGCGGACGCCACTTGGCGGGAAAAATCGCCTCCTCGTCCGTGTCTGCTCCTTCCTGAGGCGCTGCGGTGGCCTGCGCGACATCTTTGCGCGAACGCTGGCAAGGATAGATGAAACCTTCAGCGAGCAAACGCGCCCAGACTTCACGAAACCACGCGTGCCGCTCGCTCTGCAGATATGGCCCGAACGCACCTCCCGCATCCGGCCCCTCGTCCCAACGCAACCCCAACCAGCTCAAATCCTCCAACACCGCCGACGTGAACTCCGCCTTACAACGCTGCGGATCCAAGTCCTCAATGCGCAAAATGAGGGTGCCGCCCATCTCGTGGGCACGGCGCTCCGCGTTGAGAAATGTCGCCGCATGGCCCATATGCAGATACCCGGTGGGCGTAGGCGCAATGCGCCCGCGATAGCCGGAGCGTGCCGACGCAGAAGGAAAGGTCATAGAACGCAAAAACGCCTTTTCTCACCCGTGAGTGCGATTTTCGGACACACCACTACGGCACGATATGAATGCAAAATGGTATTCTCCTCCTTTAGATACAAAAAAGCCGTCCACTTTACAGCGGACGGCTTTTAGGTAGATTTTTACGGAGCAGGCGCGAGCGCCGGGACGGGCGCACCCGCTTCTGGAGCTAGACCTGTGGGCAATGGCTTTGCTTCAATGAACGAACGCGGCACTGCGCCGGAAGGCACAATAATCGTCGGGTCAGAGAAGAAAGAACTGGGCCGGACAGGGCCAACGGACTGCTTGAGCGTTCCGCCACCAGGGGAAATCAAGTTAGCGGTCACAAATATCATCAGATTGCGCTTGGTGCTGCTCCGCCCTTTGCTGCGGAACAAGTTCCCAATAAGAGGAATATCACCCAAGACCGGCACTTTATCACTCACGGTCTTGATTTCCTCGCGCGTCAAACCGCCGAGCACAACCGTAGCACCATCATAAATCGTCACATCGGTATTCACCTCACGGACACTGAATATCGGCATGAAATTTCCTGACGGAGCGGTCACTGTCGTATTGCCTGCAATAGCCACCGAGACGCCGCCGTATTCAACGAACCCTTCAAATTCAACAACCTTGGGTTCAAGGTGCAGAGAGATGGTGTCGTCTTCTTCGGAAACAGTCGGGGTAAAGTTCAGTATCACGCCGACTTCGCGCATGGTGAAGTCTTGCGGAGAACCTGCCGTGAACCCTCCTGATGCACTGGAAGCGCCACCGCCACCGTAGCCATTGTTGTTGTTGTAGCTCTGTGGCTGCTGCATTTGCGGTGCAGCATAGCTTTGCGGGTAAATGAGCTCCTGCACAATCTTGATCGTGGCCGGTTTTTGGTCGAGCACGGTCACACTGGGTATTGCCAGCAAATCGGAACCCTCAGTGGCTTCAATCGCATGGACGATGAGCTGTAGATCCCAATTGCCAATGGAGGTCAAAATACCGCTGAAGGTCGGGTCGGCGGGGCCGGTCTCCGCTTGCGGGAACAATGGGGGATTATTAGGAATGTCACTGACATACGGCTCCATGAATGTCCCCATTCCGGTCGCCGGATCTATGAGACTCTGGTTTGTAATGACACTTCCGCCAGCCGAAGTGGCACGTTGCCTGCCGTGTGCATCAGTCAAGGTGCGCAGATTCGTGGATGCCTTGGTCTCAAGCAAGCCCGTCGCGGGATTGGTCCTGTTTATGCTGAAGTTCGTCGCCAATTGCTTGAGCACACCTTCGGAGACATCAATGAACTTGGTCTGGACATGGACTTGCTTGATGCTGCTGTAACGCCGGAGGATGTTCTTGATTTTCTCAAGATTCCGGCGGTTTTGCGTAATGATGAGCTTCGCACCGTCGTAAGAGAGTGCCGCGCCGGCGACGCCGTCAAAAGGCACACCCGAACGCTGGAGGAATGCGCGGATAGCGAGTTCCTGTGGAGTGCCTTCCGCCCCGCCTACAGCAGGACCTCCACCCGGCCCGGCAGCAAAGCCGGGGCCACCACCGCCACCGCCTGCCGGAGCAGCAGTAGCACCGCCGATACCGGTCATGCGGGTCACTGCGGTTGCGTTCACGGGGAAGAACTCGGTGTCGGTCTCTCCGGTGCCGATGTCAGGACGGACTTCAATGATACCACCATTGAGGGTGTAATTGAAACCGGCTGGCTTGACGACATACTCCAAAATGCGGTCAAACGAGGTATTGCGCATGACGATGGAGACGGTCGGATTTTTATTTTCCGGGTCAATCGTCACCATGTTAAAGCCTTTTTGCGCCGGATCGTAATCCACCGACATCTCTGAGAGAGTCTCGATGGCAACGCGGAGAGGACGATCACGCAGGGTGATAGCTGGAATGATGGTTTGCTTCATCCGCACGAGTATCGGGTCCTCTGTGGGGACTGCTGGCGGCTCACCCATATCTTGAATGTATCTGTCGGGCATACGCCATCCGCGGGCGGTGATTTCGAGCAGATCCTTCTTTGTGACTTCGTGGTCAAGCGCGGAAGAGTGGGCGAGTGCTTCGTTGATCTTGATGATGTAACCCTTGGCTTCCGTGTTGTAAGGCTGGTGCAGATTGACCTCTTTGAACGTGAGAAGCGCGCTGGCATAGTCTCCGTAGAGATACTGGGCACGGGCCTTCACGAGCAAATCCTTTGCTTTCACTTCCCGTTCGGCAAATTCGGGGCTGAGCACCTTAATCGAGCGATAGCGCGGATCCTGCTTGATGGCGTCGAGCCATTCTTTGAGTTGGAGATAACGCTTGGTCTCGCCAGTGTTGCGCTTGTATTCGGAGAGGTAATGTTCTGCCGATTCCAGCTCAATCGCCTGAACGGCGTGTTCCATGCGGATGCGCCACAACTCGGCTTGCACATTGCGCAGTTCCTTGCGCTTGTCCTCAAAGGCGACATTAGCAGGCATGAGTTTGAATGCCTGATCAAGGTCTCTTTGAGCTTCATCTAATTGGTTAAGACGGATTTTTTTGCGCGCTTCATCGGCCAAATCCAAAGCCTGCCGCGCCGAGCGGTTATTGGCCACGATCTGGCTCTTGATGATGGCTTCGGTGATGACTTCGGGCACCTCGCCGCCCACACCGCTGTCCCGGTAGGACACGATCTGCTGGCGCAGGAGGAAGAGGCGATTTTTAAGGTCTTGTGAAGCGGCATTGTTCGGCAGCGCTTCTCTTGCGCCATCTACGACAATGAGAGCGTCGGCAAACTGCCTGTTGTTTGCCAGTTCCTGAGCATGAACCATTGCGTTCTCCACTTCGACGCGGAGCTTTTCATACTTACGCGCGACTGCGTCCAGTCCGGTGAGCGGCTGCTCCGGTGGTGGCGGAGG